>CASFRN010000158.1 GCA_949296855.1 uncultured Bacteroides sp.
ATAGACGATGCTCCTTATTAGACAAGGCTTCCCAAGGTCGAGTCCCGTCCAGCCGCCATCAGCTTCCGGATAGTCGAAAGAGGTATAGGGGTCGCCGTCGAAAGCGTTCGTATATTCGTGCCCGCTGTTGTCACCCGGCGTGCCGATGACCTTGCCACGCAAAGGCAATGAATCAGAGCCCGTCCCATAGAAAGCGATTTCTGCCACATCGCAATGGCTGCCCGCCTTCCCCCGATAGCGCACGTAGCGGTAAGGCATACGGCTGTCAGTCTGTACTTTGGTATACAGGCGGTGCGGGCGGTCCTTTACCACAAAGAGTGTGTCGGCATCACAGAATCGGCTGTCGTTGCTCCCTTCGAACACGCCCCCTATCATGCGACCGCTCACGCCGTCCAGGTAAAGCGGGAATTTATGGAACACCGTCACCCGTTCTTGCCGTTCTCCGGGAGAAAGGAAACGTATTTCACCCGTAGGACGTTCCAACACAAACGGGTCGGAACGCATCTGCAGCTTCCCGCCGGCATACGAAGCCAGACGGAACACCATCTGACCTTCCACATCAAGGAAAACCGCCCCGCCGCCTGAAGCACGGCACCACGCCACCGGAGTCCAGTCCATCCGGCACGAAACACACAAATATAGCAGTTCGCCTTCACGTACGGACGGATATATCCGGTCTTCCGCTATCCGCACCGTGTGGTTCTGCCTGCCCGCATATACGGCGGTCACGTCCTCCATGCAGGGATAGCGTAAAGCGGGGGGAAGGTCTTCAGGCGATGTGTCCAGCGAGTCCGTCATCCTCCGGTTCAGGCTGAACGTGGAGCGGTACACCTTCCCTTTCGGATCCCAATAGGCATCCGGACTGGCACCGCCGGTCATGTTGTCAAGCAGCGAAAAGTAATACCCACGCCCTTCCTTGTCGAACATCACGTTCCAGCTGTGAGGGGCGTTGCGGTTGCCGCGCATCAGCATGAAGTCTTTGGCGCACGGAAGACCCAACGCACGGTACACATACAGCAGCAGGTCGGTAAATTCCTTGCAGCTGCCCGAACGCCATTCCACCGTATTCGGCCCGATGTGCGGGCTGGGTTCGAACAGTCCCGTAAAATAAATCGGAGCCTTGCGCAGCGAGTCGAACAACGCTTCAGACACAAAGCGGGGGTCTTCCGCCTCGGGTAACTTACGTATGCTGTCCAGCAACGGATTATACCGTTCGTAAATCTCCTTGCGCCACGATACAAGCCGTTCGTCGCCTACCCGGTAAGGCAGGACGTATTCGCAGAACTGGCGGAACGGCACGTTCTTGCCCCAAGGCTGCTCACGCCACACCTTAAAAGCCCAGTCGATGTTCTCTATCAGGTAGTCGGGCGAGATGCCCACGTCGCTTGTCTGCCTTAGGCTGGCAACGTCCAGTCTGCCGTAAGCGTGCCTTACCGAATCCAGTACTTCCGTAGGCGTGTACCTGCCAGTGGAATGCAACTCATACAGTTTCAGTTGCGCATCCATTGAGGGAGCATCGCTCGTGGCGTGGTAAGGCAGGTTCGCTATCAGGAACAGGGCGGCACGGTATTTCAGCGAATCGCCCTTGCAGTGGTCAAGCACACGCCGGAGCTGCGGGTTTTCCGCCAGCACATCGTCCACGCTGGGGATAAAAGTTTTCTGCCTGACGCAGCCGCAGAACAGGAGGAGAAACATCAAAGGGATAAACAAAGGTTTCATCGGTTCATCAGGTTTCATAATCTTAATTAATCTTCTACTCTATTTTATTTAACTGATATAAATTGCCGTCCATGCGTTCTGTTACGCTTATTACCTTATATAATTGCATGGAGCAGTCTTCCTCTACCAAAAAATCAAAGGCGGAACGGGGTAAGGACAAGGTATCCGCACCCGACTCCTTTAACCATCCGGGTGTCACACCGCTGGTGATGACCAACAGTGAATCCGCTTTGCCAAACAGCAAACTTTCTTTTTCCGTCAAACCGTCTTCGACAAACAAAAAGTAGACATACCGTTTCTTTTCATACAAAGAATCAATCTTTGAGTATCGGAAACCGATTGCATTCTCGTTTTTCACACGCTTCTTTGCTGATTCCATCCACACGCCGGCAATATAATCGGTGATGCTTCCCTTATTGGCAACGATAGCCAATACCGCTACGGCAATCAATGCATACCAGACAATTCTTTTTCTCATGGTTTTAATTTATAAAAAACTAAAATAGGATTATCTTCTATATCCATAAAATCATTAATGGATTGTTCTTTTAACAGATTAATATACTGATCAGGATACATATAACTACAACATACTGTATCTGAAATCGCATATAAATCTGGCATTATAACTTCTTTTTCTGTTTTAAATTTAAGAAAAGACACATCTAAGAAACCTTTTTGAGTATTCTTATTATAAAAATAATGCGCAGATGAGTTAACTCGCGAGATACGTAAATAATACCAATCCTTAAATTCAAAGAAACGGTCAATATATGCATACTTCTTTTCTCTCATACAATTAAGAGCAGTAGAATTTTTCTTTAAAAAAATCTCATTCGGAAGTTCATATTCGCCAAAGTTACAATTTATGATTTTCTGAATAATGCCGTCATATAAATAAACCGAATGTGACAAAGGCGGCCAATAATAAATAGAATTTTTATACGATGAAAAAGAAATGGGGTCTTGCATTCGATAATTTATATCTATTGTATGCTTGTAATGGAAAAAAGTAGAGTCCACTTGCTTTTCTTCTAAATTATACAAAATTAGATTAGGAGAAATTTTATCTTTTGGGTTATAATCCCTAAATCCCAATTCTAAAAACAACTTATTTGATTGATACAAAGAAATATGATCAACAAAAGAATATGGCAGTTTAATAATGTCACATAAATCGAAAGCTGATGTATATATATGCACTTCCCCTAAATCACCATCAAGTAAATACAATAAATGATTGTGAGCGTCTATATCAAAGCCACATAATCGTTTATACTGTTCAGGTCCTTCACCTTTTGCAGAAATAGTACCGATACACTTACCTTTAAAATTAAAAGCAAAAATTTTACCTAATTGATAATCAGCTATAAATAATGTATCGTTTAATACTTTTACATCACTAATATTAGCAATTAAAATAGAGTCATTTGTAAATAAAGGCAAATATGATATTGAATCTACAATACATCTAAAATTAACAGATCCTTTTCGCATTGGTGGATTTAATTCTAGCAAATTATTCGAAGCTACAATACTATCCGTATACAAAGAAACTTGTCCAATATACTCTCCTTTCTTACATGCAGACAAATAAGAAATCAATAATACAAATAATAATAATCTATATTTCATATACAAGTGCTATATTATGAATCTATTAAAATCTTTTGGATATGGATTGATATTCTCGCAAATATTTTCCACTGTTTATCGCCGAAAATAAAATTGAATAAAAAAACATCCTTTCTCAAACATCATGCGAAATATTTATAGAAAATTGATGGGATTGTGTCAAAATAGAAATTAGCTTTTATGTTGTCATTCTGAACGCAGTGAAAAATCTCGGAAACACAAACTAGTGCACACGAGATTTTTGCTACGCTTAGAATGACATTTTTGATATTGAGACAGCCTCTTTAAGTTTAAGCAATCAAAACCCTTTATTCGCAATCCCAACAATGTGCAGTTTCACTTCCTCCCACACACTCTGTATCCCATTCTTTAAATAAACCACATACAAGTTCATTTGGATCAAAGCTTCCTCCAATATTTATTTCCCAATCACCATCTTCTTTCGGAATATCTTTATACGGTATGCATTTATACACCCAGACTTGAACTGATTGGCATGCATAAATTTTTGAGTTCCACCAACTTTCAAACCAATTTTCATCCTCAGCTAACGCTTCCACATTAGCCAATGCCAAATCAGACAATGTTTCTTTATTCTGTGCTTGATAAGCCGTTACACCTGCTATTACAGCCAATGCGGCTGCAAATGTTATTTTCAAAAATCTTGATTTCATCATTTTCTTGTTTTAATTGATTATTACTTTGTCTATTTTTCATCTGCGAAGCCGCAAATCTCCGACTTGCGTATCTTCTGTTTTCTTTGTATCTTTGCCTCGGTTTAACCTCCTTTCGTTTTAGGGTTTGACCGGAGTGGAGACATACAGATTAACTCTCCAAATGCATATACTGTATCGTTTCCACTCCTTACTCTATAACATAAATTATCCGCATTTCACCAATTAGGAACATTCATTAAATAACATAAATCAGCCAACTGATTCATACACAAAGCGTTTGAAAAACAATTGTTGATGCGTTCTATTAATAGGCTATTTCAAGTACGAAATCAAAAGAATAGGATTGTCTCCTTCTTTCAATGTGGAAAGAAATTCAATTCCCTTCACACCTATCTGTTCTTGCAACTCATCTCTATCTAACTGAGCGGATGCAAACAACAAGTTATCCGGAAAGACAACACTATAAAGCTGATTACCCATAGCTCCAACCACCTGACCAAAAGATATTGCAGGGAAAATGTCATTGATAATGCCACCTGCAAGCCAAAGCCGTTTTTTATGTTTATCATAAAATCCATAATGCTGTACATGCGCTTTCAGATAAGCAAAATAAAACCACGAAGAAGTTTCATGGAAATTACCTGGGAAAAGCAAATAGCTGCTTTGCACAGACTCATCACTGAAACGTTTTCTATTGGCTTCTTCCAAATACTTTTCAGGCAAAGCCTTGTCTCCGAAATCTAAAGTAAATCTCTGAGTTGCATTCCCTTCAGCATCAATCGTAAATATATTTCCGGAAAAAGGTGCGTGATAATAGACCAAAGTATCTTGTCCCTGAAAATTTTCAGGAATCCATACTGCGGTATATTTGTCAAGTTCCCTATAAAAGCCTCTTTTTCTCACTTTCCACGTCGAATCAGACAATAATACTGAGTAGCCGACAAGCGCAGGCAGATGATAATTGTCTGCATCGGGTGTATTGAAAACAAACGTCGAATCGTTGAACACATGAAATCCCATGCTAAAAAAAGGCACTTTTTTTGCAGACAAATAGTTTCCATCCCGATCAAATAATGATATCCGGTGAGTGTATTGGTCATATACATAGACAGTGTTACCATATATAGAAATATCTGTCGGCTCGGCATATTCACCGGGACCCTGACCAACATTGCCTATCTTTTGTAGAAATTTCCCTTCAAAAGAAAAAACATATATACCTCGATTCTTAGAACGATCTAATACATAAATCAGACTGTCACGAATAACTAACTTGTCTACTTTCCCTATCAAAGACTGTTCTGACGTTTCCAATGGTATGTAATGGACTGAATCAGCGAACATGCTTACATCCAATACTTTCATTTCATCAGACAAGTCTACTGCAATCCGGACGGATTGGGCGGAAGACACAGGCATATCAGCCACCGAATTTTCTATCAACGATGGGTTTACATTTTCAAAAGCCGCAGTTTTTTTCCCTTTTTGATGACACGACCAAAAGGAAAAAGACATAACCAAGATTACTATAATCCCCCTTTTCATCACTTATTCAAATCAACATCCTGCCGGCTTCAAACAATTTCCAGAACCACTACCACAACCATCTGTCCAATAAGTTGTTGTTTTCTCAATTTTAAGTATGTAATCAAATCCTACGACACGCGTACATTGTATCCTGTATTGTTTCCAATTTGTCATGGGAGGGCCTATTACATATTCATCATCGGCAAGTGCTTCCACATTAGCCAGAGCTAAATCAGACAATATTTCCTTATCCTGTGCATGGTAAGCCGTTACTCCGGCGACTACAACCAAAGCGGCTGCAAACGTGATTTTCAATATATTCTTTTTCATCTTTTGCTAATTTTTATGTTATTGTTGTTTTTCATTGATACCTGCGAAGCCGCAAATCCCCGATTTGCGAATCTCCTGTTTTCTTCTTAACTTTGCAACGGTCTATCCTCCTTTCTATTTTAGGGTTTAACTGGAGTGGAGATATACAAGCTGTCTTCCTAATGCACCCTGTATCGTTTCCACTCCTTTTATAATATGAATGTTCACATTTCACCCGATTGCCTGTAGGGGCGTATCGCATACGCCCTGAAAACATCCACTTGAATAAGTATGTGCATTCGGGCGTATGCAATACGCCCCTACATTGGCTGTTTGCGGATGTTCATCAAAAGTCATTGTCTATTGTCAATTGTCAATTTTCCACCGCTTCTCCTGAAACATGCATACGCAACGGAGCATCCGCCGTGTTGCAATACACGTCTACCGTCTTGTGGAAATGACCTGACTCATCCGCCTCGTAAACAATCAGCAAGGTGGTTTCTTCACCCGGACGAACAGGACGCTGGCTGTATTCCACACGCGTGCAACCGCAAGAAGTGTCCACACCATGTATCACCAAAGGAGCATCACCTGTATTCTTCAGCACCACCTTCCGTTCTTTCTTTTTCCCCATCGGGAAAGAACCAAACTGCACTTCCCGTTCGCTTAACGAAGCAGTGGTCTGCTTAGTACCGGTTGATGCGGAACGCTTGCCGCCGATGACGTTCAGATAAAGTTCCTTCACCTGCGGATTATGGACGGGATTGCCGATGGCAACCACCCGGTTGTCCTTATCGAGCAGGAAGGTCTGCAGAGCCATTTCCGAAGGGAAACGGTTCAGGCGGTTGAAGGCATCCTCACGGTCGAAACACACCGGATAGGTAAAGCCATCACGTCGTGTCAGATAAGTCAACTCGCGTACATCCTTCGGGTGGAAGAAGAACACGTAGGACAACTTACCCTTTCCGAACAACGAGTCGGTCTCCGCCATCAGCTGCTTCCACTTGGGCAACTGCAGTTTGCAACTGGCACAGCCCACGGAATCGACATACGTCACAATCCGGTAGGGAGCATCCTGCCAGCGGAATGACACCGTGTCCCTGCCCTGCACCGTAAACACCGCTTGCCGGGGAAAGACTACCTCCTTGCCGTCCCATTCCTCCACCAGGCGGGTCAGGCGTTGCTTGTCGGAATCTTGGCAAGCCGCCAGCAGACATAGCATCAACAGCCATATACCTGTTTTCTTCATAGCTTTGGTGACATTTGGTTACAAACGGAAGGTGCCGGTATAAACCGTTCCATCCATTTCAATCCGCAATTGATACGTACCTGCCGGCACACCGCTCAGGTCAATCATCATGCCTTGTGTATGGAAACAGGTCTGTTGGTAGAGTATCCTTCCGTTCAGTTGGTTTTGGACGGAAACCACCGCTTCTCTGCTTTCAGGCATCGAAACGGACAGCCACGGTTGATGAAGGAACGCACGGGGCTCTTCCGATAAGGAACTGGGAACAGGTTTGCTCCCTTGATCACCTGTTTGATAAATGTCTTTTCGTATCTCAATTTCAGCTTTACCTTGAGCGAAGCTGAAAGAAATACTCATCAGTAATAATAAAAATGCAATCAGTTTTTCTTTCATAATCTTTTCGTTTTTTGTTGCTGCGAAATTCTGAAAAAGCATGAAAACAAGCAAATTTTTGGTGTTACATTTTCCGTTACAGCGTTACAGATAGCGTTACAGATCTTCTGTATCTTGTTGTTTTATAGACGAATGGAAGAAAATTCCAAATGTACATTTTGATAGTTTCTCTTTCAGGCGGTGCTTGCAGATACGCAAGGCGTTCTCCTTACGTCCGGTGCACGAAGCTATCAGGCTGGTGGGATAATCCATGAGGGAAAGCAGGCAAAACAGCACGTCTGCTTCGGTGATTGAGGGGTGTTCCGCTTGCAGCCGCTTCACGGGTCCGTCGAACAAGGCGAGGGTCTCCTTTTGGAAGGCTTCCTGTTCTTTCTTCGAGAAAGGCTTGCCGTTGCCTTTCCGTATGGCATCGATCCGCTTTTGCCATGCCGTCTGCTGGAACTGCCCGACAAGCGTTTGCGTTTCTATGGCTGCTATCTCTTGACGCACGGCTTCCCATTCTTCGGACTTCTGCCGGTTCTGT
Organism: uncultured Bacteroides sp.; assembly: GCA_949296855.1. Lineage (GTDB taxonomy): Bacteria > Bacteroidota > Bacteroidia > Bacteroidales > Bacteroidaceae > Phocaeicola. Next base: position 8,030 of record CASFRN010000158.1, read on the forward strand.
TCAGCTACGTATTCCTTGATGGCTGCCAACTGGTTTGTGACCAACTGTTTCTCCAATAGCAGGTAGCGGCGTTTCTTGTGCTGAATAAAGAAGAAGATGACGATGACGCAAAGCAAAAGTGTAACGCCGATGCCGCCCCACAGGTAGATGGCGTTTTCACGTCGGTCTGCCTCCGCCTTCTGCAGGTTCATCTGCTGCAGGTGTTGCGCGGTCAGCCTTTCTATCTTATCGGTTTGCCGCAAGGCGTAAAGCGAATCCTTATAAATATGGAAAGAATCGACATAGACGCAAGCCAAGTCGGGGTGTGCTTTTCGGTGCAATTGGAACAGGTTATAAAACGCCATCGTTCGGGCAGAGATACGCGGGTCTTTCGTTGCCTTAAGAAAATAGAAAGAAGCTGAATCGGTGTTCCCTAATTCTTGAAATAATTCGGCTTTAAAATAAGGATCAGTTGTTATACGAATTTCTTCTGCATACCATTGGGCTTGTTCTTGATTGCCAGTCAAACGGGCATGCAGATGCAATTGCCTGATGATATACCTTTCGTAGGATTTATTTTTTAATTGGCGGGCGAACGAAATGGCTTTTTGGTAATAATGGTAAGCACTGTCATATCGGTTCAGCAGCATAAAGATGTTCCCCATGCTGTATGCGGTGATGTAACAATCCGTAGTATCGGGATGTGCGTCTACATAACGCTGCATTTCCCGATAGTGCGACAAAGCTTGCGGATAGAAATCGGTTTTGTGATATAAGTACCCCAAGTCGTAGTTCACCAGCATCCGTGTACGGTCTTGTGTCTGTGGAGGCAAAGCGGCAAGTGCCTGCAAGTTGAGCTTCAAGGCAAGGGTGTCGTTGCCTTGCTGCTGGCAGATGCGCCCCAAAAGGAAATAGCTTTTGGCAAGCGGAATGCCGGGAGCCTGTTTGCTGTAATAGCCGAGCGCAATCCGTATCAGCGAATCGCTCGTGCCGATCCGGTTCTGCTTGTTCCGGGCTTCGGTATAGAGCAAGGCATAGTCTGCCCGATCCTTCCCCTTCAAGCGGTCGGGACAGGCTATCTGACCAAGCAGATTCAATACAGAGTCGGGCTGTGCGGTATGTAAGGATGCCTCCTGCAGCAAAACCAAATCGTTCTTGCTTCCTTGGCGGCAGGAACAAAACAGCAGCAGGCAGAGGCTGGTCAGTATCGCGTGTTTCATGCCCGCAAATATATGAATTTTCTTCATGATATCCCATACCGGCCAGACAAATATCTTCTACAAATTTTACCTGAAATCTCATTTTAAATTCAGTTTAGGTTCCGTTTATTTTTCTCCTTGTTACATCGTCCATGCAGCCAGGTGCCAAAAACGTTACAATCCGTACACGAATGTTACATACGGGCTATTTTTCACTCGATACGCTTCCATACCCGCCTCCAGTCTATCGAACCCGTGTATGGGTCGACCGACTTCCATATACGCGTTGCCTTGCCCACGATGTAACATGAGGGAAGCAGGCCCCAGTAGCGGGAGTCTTGCGAGTTCAGGCAGTTGTCGCCGCCCATGAAATAATAATCCTCGCGGAAACGGTAGCCCGTTATCTCCTTATCCTTCAAATAATACCGGCCGTCACGGCACGTCAGCTTCCCACGCTGCTCCCATTCTATCAGGTTCCTGTAAAACAGGTAATGCTTCCGGTCCATCTCTATCGAATCGCCACGAGAGGGAACATACAAGGGGCCGAAATCCTTTACCGTCCAGCCCAGCAACGAATCGTAAGGGAACGTGTAATAGGAACGGGCACGAGCCATCTCCTCCCTGCCCTGCTTTCCGGACAACAGACGCGAGAGGCGCTCCTGAGCCTCCGTGTCCCCTACCGGAGCATCCACCCCACACACCCGGTAATGTGCATCCCTTATCTCCACCGTATCGCCCGGCTGGCCCACGCAACGCTTCACGTAGTAAAGCAACACGTCGAACCCGATGCTGTCCCAGCGTTCGGGGTAAGGGAAGTTGAACACCAGCACCTCCCCGCGACGGAACTCTTCCAAGCCCGGCAACCGCCTGATGCAGAACGGGCGGTGTTCCGCGGCATCCCATACATCGAACAGCCGCGCCCCTTTCAGCAGCTTGTTTACCAGTACGTAGTCGCCCGGACGGAGCGTGGGCATCATCGAGTCGGAAGGGATGGAGAAAGAGGCGGACACGAACACCTGCCACACGATGCGCAGC
>CASFRN010000159.1 GCA_949296855.1 uncultured Bacteroides sp.
AGATATTCAGGTGGCTACGGCACGGGGGCCCCACCTCTTCCCATCCCGAACAGAGAAGTTAAGCCCCGTCACGCCGATGGTACTGCGCAAGCGGGAGAGTAGGTAGCCGCCGTCTTGAGGTCCGTCCCCACACCCGTTGGGGACGGACTTTTTTTATGCATACAAGTTTCTATGAATGTGGTAATTAGTCTTGACAAAAGATTGACCATTTTTATTTATTTACTCTTTTTGTCATGGCAAATTCAAATTTGTTTTGTTTGTGTTTTGCGGGCTTGTCTTTTTTATTATAAATTGCAACTTTAAAAAACTTTTTATTTCTTCGTAGATTTAATTCTTTTTCGTACCTTCGCACTGATTTAGAAAATATTAAAGATAATGACGAAACAGCTATTGAAACCTGATTACATCTTTGAGTCAAGTTGGGAAGTTTGTAATAAGGTCGGTGGAATTTACACCGTATTATCGACAAGGGCAAAAACCTTGCAGGCTGCATTTCCGGATCGGATTTTCTTTATCGGCCCGGATGTTTGGAGAGGTAAGGAGAATCCTTTGTTTGCCGAGGATGAGAAGACACTACAATTGTGGCGTGAGTATGCGAAGAATGAAGGATTAGAGATTCGTGTAGGGCGTTGGAATATTCCGGGACATCCGATTACGATTTTAGTGGACTTTGCTTCGTTTTATGAACAAAAGAATGAAATTTATACTCAAGCATGGCTTGATTATCAAGTTGATTCTTTACATGCTTATGGTGATTATGACGAAGCGTCGATGTTTTCTTATGCTGCCGGAAAGGTAGTGGAGAGTTTTTATCGTTATAATTTGTCCGTTCAGGATAAAGTGGTTTATCAAGCTCATGAATGGATGACGGGCTTGGGTGCTTTATATATACAGAAAAAAGTACCTGAAATTGCTACTATATTTACCACGCACGCCACTTCTATCGGGCGTTCGATTGCGGGTAACAATAAACCTTTGTACGATTATTTGTTTGCATACAATGGTGACCAAATGGCGCAAGAATTGAATATGCAATCGAAACATTCTATCGAAAAGCAGACCGCTCATCATGTGGATTGTTTTACTACGGTGAGTGAAATCACCAATAATGAATGCCGTGAATTGCTTGACAAGCCGGCTGACGTTATCCTGATGAACGGTTTTGAGGATGACTTTGTCCCTAAAGAAGACCGTTTTGAACAGAAGCGTAAACATGCCCGTGATGTCATGTTGCGTATGGCGAATAAATTATTAGGTACCCGCTTGAGTGATGACACGATGATTATCGGTACGAGCGGGCGGTATGAATTCAAGAACAAAGGCATCAATGTCTATCTTGAAGCTTTGAACCGGCTGACTCGTGACAAGAATCTTAAGAAAGATGTTTTAGCTTTTATCAATGTTCCAGGGTGGGTAGGAGATGCGCGTGAAGATTTGTTAGAACGTATGCAGAGCGATGAAGATTATACGACTCCACTTAAAGTTCCTTTCATAACTCATTGGTTGCATAATATGACCCATGACCAAGTGTTGGATATGTTGAAATATTTAAATATGTCGAACGCTTCGGATACAAAAGTGAAAGTTATTTTCGTTCCTTGCTATTTAGATGGGAAAGACGGTATCCTGAACGAGGCTTATTATGACTTGTTGATTGGTATGGACTTAAGCGTATATCCTTCTTATTATGAACCGTGGGGGTATACACCTTTGGAAAGTGTCGCGTTTCACGTACCTACCGTCACTACCGATTTAGCAGGTTTCGGCTTGTGGGTGAATTCGCTTGTGCATCATGAAGGTTCATTGCAAGATGGTGTAAAAGTTATTCACCGTACAGACTATAATTATTCGGAAGTGGCCGATGCGATTAAAGATGCAGTGACAGAGTTTTCGGCTTTATCGGATAATGAAATAGATGGAATTCGTGCACATGCGGCGGAGATTGCCGAAAAGGCTTTATGGAAACATTTCATTCAATATTATTATGAGGCATACGATGTAGCTTTGCGCAAGGCAGAGCAACGTCTTTCTCAAAAGCAACAGCAATAACCAAAAATCATTTATACTAAAATTAAGCAATATGAAAGTCAAGACTAATTATGCTAACACTCCAGCCTGGAGAGAGGTTAATGTGAAATCTCGTATTCCGGAACCTTTGAAGATGTTGGATAGAATGGCTCGTAACATTTGGTGGGCTTGGAATGACGAAGCAACAGAGGTGTTTAAAGAATTAGATCCGGATTTATGGCAAGCTGTAGCCCAAAATCCGGTCGCATTATTGGAACGCTTGAGCTATGAAAAGCTGGAAGACCTGTCTTCTGATAAAGATATGCTTAAGAAAATCAATGATGTATATGCTAAGTTTGAGGCTTATATGAATGTGAAGCCTGACGCATCACGTCCTTCCGTCGCTTATTTCTGTATGGAATATGGCTTGACTCATGTCTTGAAAATCTATTCAGGAGGTTTGGGTATTTTGGCCGGTGACTATCTGAAAGAGGCATCGGATAGTAACGTGGATATGTGTGGTATCGGTTTCTTGTATCGCTACGGTTATTTCAAGCAAACCTTGTCAATGGACGGTCAGCAAATCGCTAATTACGAAGCTCAGAATTTCGGCAGTCTGCCGTTGGAGCGCGTAATTGACGCGGAAGGCAAACCTTTGGTTCTTGATGTTCCGTATTTGAATTACTATGTTCACGCATATGTATGGAGAGTGAATGTAGGCCGTGTGCCTTTGTATTTGCTGGATACCGATAATGAAATGAATAGCGAATATGACCGCCCGATTACTTACCAGCTTTATGGCGGCGATTGGGAAAACCGTCTGAAGCAGGAAATCTTGTTGGGTATCGGTGGCGTATTGTTATTGAAGAAACTGGGTATCAAGAAAGATGTATATCATTGCAACGAGGGGCATGCGGCTTTGTGCAATGTTCAACGGTTGTGTGATTATGTAGAAAGCGGAATGACGTTCGACGAGGCGTTGGAAATCGTGCGCGCTTCTTCTTTGTATACGGTTCATACACCGGTTCCCGCCGGCCATGATTATTTCGATGAAGGATTGTTCGGCAAATATATGGGAGGATACCCCCAACGTATGGGTATTACTTGGGATGAACTAATGGATTTGGGACGCATCAATCCGGGTGACCACGGTGAACGTTTCTGTATGTCTACCTTTGCCTGCAACACTTGTCAGGAAGTGAACGGTGTGAGCTGGTTGCACGGGAAAGTTTCTCAGGAAATGTTTTCAGGCATTTGGAAGGGGTATTTCGCGGAAGAGAATCATGTAGGTTATGTGACCAACGGCGTACATTTCCCCACTTGGTGCGCTTCCGAATGGAAGAAGCTGTATAATAAATATTTCGATTCGAACTTCATGGGTGACCAGTCGAATCCGAAAATTTGGGAAGCTATTTATAACGTGCCCGATGAAGAAATCTGGAAGACCCGTTTGGCATTGAAGAATAAGCTGATTAACTATATCCGTGAGCAGTTCCGTAAGAATTGGCTGAAGAACCAAGGCAATCCGGGTTTGATTGTATCGTTGCTTGATAAGATTAATCCGAACGCGCTGACTATCGGTTTTGCCCGCCGTTTCGCCACTTACAAGCGCGCGCACCTTTTGTTCAGCGATTTGGACCGTTTGTCTAAGATTGTGAACAATCCTGATTATCCGGTACAGTTCTTGTTTGCCGGAAAAGCTCACCCGCACGATGGTGCCGGTCAGGGATTGATTAAGCGTATCATTGAAATTTCTAACCGTCCGGAATTCTTGGGCAAGATTATCTTCTTGCAGGATTATGATATGAAATTAGCTCGCCGTTTGGTATCGGGAGTTGATATTTGGATGAACACTCCGACCCGCCCGCTGGAGGCTTCGGGTACATCAGGCGAAAAGGCATTGATGAATGGTGTCGTAAACTTCTCCGTGCTTGATGGATGGTGGTTGGAAGGTTATCGTGAAGGTGCCGGTTGGGCATTGACCGAGAAACGTACTTACCAGAATCAGGAATACCAAGACCAGCTGGACGCTGCTACTATTTACAGTTTGTTAGAGACTGAAATCTTGCCGTTGTATTATGCGCGCAATAAGAAAGGTTATTCCGAAGGTTGGATTAAGACCATCAAGAATTCGATTGCGCAGATTGCTCCTCACTATACGATGAAGCGTCAGTTGGATGATTATTACGCTAAGTTCTACGGAAAAGAAGCCGAACGTTTCCATGCTTTGGAAGCCGATAATTATGCGAAGTTGAAAGCGTTGGCTGCTTGGAAAGAAGAAGTTGCCGCTAAGTGGGATTCTATTCAGGTAGTTTCTATGAACAAGTGTGAAGAGCTTCGCCAAGGTAATGTAGAAAGTGGTAAGGATTATGCCATCACTTGTGTCATTGACGAGAAAGGTCTTAATGATGCGGTTGGTGTAGAAATGGTGGTTACTTACACCAATGCCGAAGGCAAGGAATACATTTACAGTGTCGTTCCGATGGAATTGGTGAAACGTGAAGGAGATTTGTATACCTTTAAGTTGGATTATGGAATTTCGAATGCCGGAAGTTTCAAGGTGGCATACCGTATGTATCCGAAAAACATTGACCTGCCTCACCGTCAGGACTTCTGTTACGTACGTTGGTTTAATGAATAATCCGCTATAAGCGAATATTTATAAGAAGTCGGTTGGTTCGGTAAAAAGAATCGACCGACTTCTTTTTTAATTCTTTTGTGTGACTTATAAGAAACTGTAAAGTCATGTGTATAATCAATTCCCCAACGCCTCCAAAACATTGGCCGCACGCTTGGGTTGTATTATCGGTTCAGACGGCATCTTTTTATGGTTCCCGTCCCCAAACTGTATGTTCTTGGTACGGAAACCGTATGTTCTTGGTACGGGAAACCATACGGTTTTGGGACGGAGAATGTAAAAGGGAGACTGCCTGAAACAGATTCTGAATTTTTCGGTCAGACATTGATTTATATCGCAAAACAAGTTTATCGAAGAAAATGAAAACCGTTTTCAAGGAAAAAGGGGGGCATTAAAACAGGTTTCATTTTACTTCGTTTTAACACCCCCCTTATCGGGTAACTTTATTCAAGATATTATTTCTTGAAGTATCTGTTGTACAGACCTTCGAAGCCTTTTCCGTGACGAGCTTCGTCTTTAGCCATTTCGTGAACTGTGTCGTGGATAGCATCCAAGTTCAGTTGTTTAGCGCGGGTTGCAATGCGTTTCTTATCTTCGCAGGCACCTGCTTCAGCGTTCATGCGTTTTTCCAGGTTTGTCTTGGTGTCCCATACGCAGTCGCCCAAGAGTTCGGCAAATTTCGATGCGTGTTCTGCTTCTTCCCATGCGTAGCGTTTGAAAGCTTCGGCTACTTCGGGATAGCCTTCGCGGTCTGCCTGACGGCTCATAGCCAAGTACATACCTACTTCAGTGCATTCGCCCATGAAGTGATTGTTCAAGTCTTTAATCATTTCTTCATCGCAGCCTTTAGCTACGCCGATTACGTGCTCGTCAACGAAAGTCAGACCGTTGTTGTCTTCTTCCATTTCTTTGAATTTAGAAGCGGGCGCTTTGCAGAGCGGGCATTTTTCGGGAGCTGTTTCACCTTCATAGATGTAACCACATACAGTACAGATAAATTTTTTCATAATTCCAGTGTTTTTAAATTGTTAGTTATTTAGTTGTTTTTATCCGATAGCCCGTAGGCCATACGTTTAATTTCCGTTTGTTTCCAAGCAACCGGGGCATACACCTTTATAATAATGGTGTGTTTCCTCTATTCGATAGCCTTTTTGTTTCAGGCGTTTCGTTTCTTCCGTCTCTTCTGATGTCAAGGGGATATCCGTTATTTTTCCGCATACTTTACATTGGAAATGCGCATGCGCCGAAATATCTCCGTCGAAGCACGCATTCCGTTCATCAATAGTCAGCATACGTGCCGCTCCGTGTTCTACAAACAGTTTCAGTGTGTTGTAGACGGTTGTTTTCGACAAGGTAGGAATATCTTGGCACAAAGCCATATAAATCTCATCGATGGACGGATGAGTATGATGCTTCAGCAAGTAATCCATAATGGCAATGCGTTGTACGGACGGCTTGATTTGATAACTGAGCAGATATTCGTAAACGTTCATCTTTAGATTCCTTATTTGTAATTGTTACAATTTTAAATCATTGGCAAAGATAGATATATTTTCGATATGTACAAAGCACCGGTCGCTTTTTTTGCTTTTTTTCAATCAAGATAGGGATTACACCTTTATTTATATTATCTTTGTCCGCTATAAATAAGACATTAAATGATATTTTTATGAAATATGGTTTTGTGAAGGTGGCGGCCGCCATCCCTCAGGTGAGGATAGCTGACTGCCAATATAATGCGGAACAGGCCGAGAGCTTGATAGCGAAAGCGGAAGGTAGCGGTGTGCAGGTGATTGTTTTTCCCGAGTTGAGTCTTACCGGATATTCGTGCGGCGACTTGTTCGGGCAGACATTGTTGCTCGAACAGGCGGAGATGGCGTTGATGCGTGTGCTCAATAATACGCGTCAGTTGGATGTCATTTCCATTTTGGGAATGCCGCTCCGTGTGGAGTCGGTGTTGCTTAATTGTGCAGTGGTCATTCAGAAGGGAAAGATTTTAGGTGTTGTTCCTAAGACTTATCTGCCCAATTACAAAGAGTTTTACGAACATCGCTGGTTTGCTTCCTCCGCCGCTATCGGCGATGGGGCATCGGTACGTTTGTTTGGGCAGCAAGTCATGGTTGGATCCGATTTGCTTTTCGAGACCTTTGGAATGCGTTTCGGAATCGAGCTTTGCGAAGACGTGTGGGCGCCTGTTCCGCCCAGTTCGACATTGGCACTGAAGGGTGCCGAAATCATATTTAACCTTTCTGCCGATACTGAAAACATTAGCAAGCATCAATATCTACGTTCGTTGCTTGCCCAGCAGTCGGCACGTTGCTTGTGTGGCTATGTGTTTGCTTCGAGCGGATTCGGCGAGTCGACCACCGATGTGGTATTCGCGGGCAACGGGCTGATATACGAAAACGGAATCCTTTTGGCGGCTTCCGAGCGTTTTTCGTTCGAGAAACAATTGGTTGTAAGTGAAATCGATGTGGAACGTTTGCAAGGCGAACGGTTGGTGAATACGACTTTTGCCGCCAGTGCAGGGCAGGTGCGTGGCTGTGCTGTGCGGATGGTACAGACCGAGCGGGTTCCCGAAAAAGAATTGTCGCTTACCCGCCGGATAGAGCCGCATCCCTTTGTGCCTGCAGGAGGCAGGATTCTCGAAGAACGTTGCGAGGAGATTTTCTCCATTCAGGTGGCGGCGTTGGCAAAGCGTTTGGTACATACTGGATGCAAGACGGTTGTGGTAGGCATATCGGGCGGTCTTGATTCCACGTTGGCGTTGTTGGTGTGTGTCAAGACATTCGATAAGTTGGAGATTTCGCGTAGAGGGATTGTAGGCATTACGATGCCCGGTTTCGGAACGACGGGACGCACGCATCATAATGCGGTTGCATTAATGAACTCATTGGGGGTGACTGTCCGCGAAATCAGCATCCGCGAGGCTTGCCTCCAGCATTTCAAGGACATCGGCCACAATTCTGACGTGCACGATGTAACTTACGAAAATGCCCAAGCGCGTGAACGTACGCAGATTTTGATGGATTATGCCAATAAGGTAGGAGGGCTGGTCATCGGTACGGGCGACCTTTCCGAATTGGCGCTGGGTTGGTGTACATATAATGCTGATCATATGTCGATGTATGGAGTGAATGCGGGCATTCCGAAGACGCTGGTGCGTTATTTGGTCACGTGGGTGGCAGAGACGGTAGATGCCGATTCGCGGGTTACGCTGCTCGATATCATCGACACGCCTATCAGCCCCGAACTGATACCTGCCGACGAGGACGGCAACATCAAGCAGAAGACCGAGGATTTGGTGGGTCCGTATGAACTTCACGACTTTTTCCTCTACCATTTCCTCCGTTTTGGTTTCCGTCCTGCTAAGATTTATTATTTGGCGCATATAGCGTTTCGGGGCGCGTATGATGATGAGACAATCAAGAAATGGTTGGCCAATTTCTTCCGCCGTTTTTTCAGCCAGCAGTTCAAACGTTCGTGCTTGCCCGACGGCCCGAAGGTGGGGTCCGTTTCGTTAAGCCCGCGAGGCGATTGGCGTATGCCGAGTGATGCAAGTGCTTCCTTGTGGCTTCAAGAGTGTGAAGAATTAGGGTGATTTAAACAGGCTCTAAAAATTGAGAATTAAAAATTGAAAGTTATTCGTGTGGTATCGTAGCTTTTAATTTTTAATTCTCAATTTTTTATTCTTTTGTGCTTAATTCAAATCAAGCGGTTTGGCTTTGCTTGAATTTCTTGAACTGGTTATAAAGCATGAAAGCGGCGATTACGCTGGCGGCAAGGTCGGAGATAGGCATACTGAACCAAATGCCGTCTACGCCCCAGAAGAGCGGAAGGATGAGCAAGAGCGGGATGAGTATCACCACTTGGCGGCTCAGCGAAAGGATGATGGCTTTCTTCGCCATGCCTATGCTTTGGAAGAAGTTCGATGTGACCATTTGGAAGCCGATGATAGGGAAGAACATCATCACGATACGCAGGCCTCGTGCCGAAAGGTCTATCAAAGTCTGGTCGGTGGTAAAGGCTTTTGCCACCAGTTCGGGTATCAGTTCGCCCACTAAAAATCCGGTGGTGGTCACGATTGTGGCGGCTATGACGGTGATTTTCATCACTTGGTTTACGCGCTGGTATTGGCGTGCGCCGTAGTTATATCCCGCAATGGGTTGCATGCCTTGGTTCAGCCCCATTACAATCATCACGAAGAGGAAGCTGATGCGGTTCACAATGCCGAACGCTCCGATGGCAAGGTCTCCGTCGTATAGCTTCAATCCTTTATTAATAAGGATGACAATCATGCAGGCGGCTATGTTCATGAAGAATGGTGCCAGCCCGATGCCGATGATGTTCTGCACCAAGTGGCTCCGCAAGCGGTAAATGCCTTTCTTCAGGCGGAGCAATTCGTTCTTGCGGCAGAAGAGCTTGATTTGCCACGTCAGGGCAATGATTTGTGCCAATACGGTTGCCATTGCCACTCCCTGAATGCCCCAATGGAACACGAAGATGAATATCGGGGCAAGGATGGTGTTGATTACAACGGTCATAATTGTGGCGAACATCGACTTTTGCGGATAGCCGGCGGCACGGAGCACCGAGTTCAAGCCTAAGTACATGTGGGTCACTACGTTGCCTAACAAGATGACTATCATGTAATCGCGTGCGTAGGGGAGGGTCGCTTCACTCGCTCCGAAGAAATAGAGAATCGGGTCGAGGAATAAAAGGGTAAGAATCGTGAATCCGATACCGATAAGGACATTCAAGGACACGACGTTCCCCAAGATAAGCTGGGCAGTAGCATAATCTTTTTGACCTAACTTCACCGATACCAATGTCGATGCACCCACACCCACTAACGAGCCGAATGCGGCGGCAAGGTTCATCAAGGGGAAGGTGATGGCAAGTCCTGAGATAGCCATTGCGCCCACACCGTGCCCGATGAAGATGCTGTCAATCATGTTGTAAAGTGAAGAAGCCGTCATAGCAATGATGGCAGGGACGGCATATTGCGTCAATAGTTTGCCGATAGGCTGTTCGCCCAGTTCGGTTGCTGTTCCTTTTTGTGACATAAAACTCTTTTTACCTTTTTGATTTTCGGGTGCAAAGGTAAGCAAAATAATCGTATCTTTGCATGGAGCAGCTTTAATTTATGGTGTACATTGTGACTGATTACTTTGGAGAAACGCGGATTTTCGCAGATTAGCGCAGATAGAATTAATAATTAAATTATAATCTGCGGAAATCCGCGTTCTAAAAACAGATAATAACATTATTAATATTAATTCATGGAACAGAATCCTTTATCATTATACGAACTGAATGCCTTAGTGTGCCAAAGCGTGCGCTTGTCCATGCCCGACGCCTATTGGGTGCAGACGGAACTGAGCGATGTGCGCACCAATTATTCGGGACATTGCTATGTGGAGTTTGTGCAGAAAGACCCGAGAAGTAACGCTTTGCTGGCCAAGGCGCGGGGCATCATCTGGAGCAATGTGTTCTGCAACCTGAAGCCTTATTTCGAGCGCGAGACCGGACAGGCGTTTGTGGCTGGGCTGAAGGTGCTGGTAAAGGTAACGGTCGATTTCCACGAACTATACGGCTATTCGCTTACGGTATCCGATATTGACCCTACTTACACGTTGGGCGACATGGCGAGGCGGAGGAAGGAAATTCTCCGACGTTTGGAAGAAGAAGGCGTGCTTACATTAAATAAGGAGTTGGAACTGCCCGAACTTGCCCAGCGCATTGCCGTAATCTCTTCGCCCACGGCGGCTGGCTATGGAGACTTTTGCGACCAGTTGGAGCGTAATGCTTTTGGCTTTGCGTTCTATACCAAATTGTTTCCGGCAATCATGCAAGGCGAGCAGGTAGAGGCTTCTATCATCCGTGCCTTAGACCGGATAAATGCCGAACACGGACGTTGGGACGTGGTGGTGATTATCCGGGGAGGAGGAGCTGCTTCCGACTTGTCGGGCTTCGATACGTATGAACTGGCTACCAATTGCGCCCAGTTCCCTTTGCCTATCCTTACAGGAATCGGTCACGAGCGGGATGATACGGTCATAGACGCGGTGGCTCATACGCGTGTAAAGACGCCTACCGCTGCCGCCGAGTTCTTAATCAATCATTTGCGCAAGACCGCCGAACGGTTGGAGGGGTACGCTTCGTTCTTCGCTCAAGAAGTGCCCGACTGGCTTAACAGGCAAAAGGAGCGGTTGGAACGGTGGGTGGCACGCATTCCGGCACGGGTGCAAATGCGCATCCAAAACGAAGGATTCCGTCAAGAACGGCTGATGAAGCGCATCCACTTAGCATGGCAGACCCGATTGATGCGCGAGACTTACCGCCTGCAACTTGAAAACCGGATAAGCATTGCCTTGCAGTCCCGTCTGACGCGGGAAAGCCAGCATTTGCGCCTGTTGGAGCAACAGGTCAAGTCGGCATCTCCCGACCTTTTGTTGGCGCGCGGATACAGCATCACCCTGAAAGACGGGAAAGCCGTGACCGATGCCTCTGCTCTCCGTCCGGGCGATGAAGTGGTGACCCGTGTGGCGAAAGGAACGTTTAAAAGCATTATCTCATCCACCACAGATTACACAGATTGAAATAATTAAATTTGCCACAAGAAGCACAGAATCATACAATAATAATTTTGCTAATTTGTGTAATCTGTGGTGAAAACAAAGAAACAATATGGCAACAAAGAAAGAAACCTACACCGAAGCGATGAAGCGCCTGGAGGCGATTGTGTCGCAAATTGAGAGCAACGAACTGGACATCGACGAGCTGGCGAACCGCCTGAAGGAAGCGCAACGCCTGATAAAATATTGTAGAGAAAAACTCTACAAAGCCGATGAGGAGATTAAAAAAATGCTCGAAGAAGGGTAAAATGATGAAAAAAATGCCGAATGAATTGGATATTGTAAATATAAACCGTACTTTTGTTTCCATTGAAAATTCACCACAGATTACACGGATTAAAATAATTAATAATGAACAATTAATAGTTAATAACGACAGGCGAAAAACACATACCGTTGTTCATTATTCACTTTTAATTATTAATTTTTTAAATCTGTGTAATCTGTGGTGAACCTGAAAACGGAAACATTAACATTAAAATATAGATTATCGTATGAAAGAAATCGATTGGGCTAATCTGCCGTTCGGGTATATGAAGACAGATTACAACGTGCGTTGCTATTACCGCGACGGCAAATGGGGAGAATTGGAACTGTGTTCGGAAGAAACGCTGAATATCCACATGGCGGCTACTTGCTTGCACTACGGGCAAGAGGCGTTCGAAGGATTGAAGGCATTCCGCGGCAAGGACGGCAAAATCCGTGTGTTCCGTCCGCAAGCCAATGCCGAGCGTTTGCAAAGCACCTGCCGGGGTATCTTGATGCCCGAACTTCCCACCGAGTTGTTTTGCGAAGCCGTGCGCAAGGTGGTAAAAGCGAACGAACGTTTCATTCCGCCTTACGAAAGCGGTGCCGCTCTTTATATCCGTCCGTTGCTCATCGGTACGGGAGTGCAGGTAGGCGTTCATCCGGCAAGCGAATATTTGTTCGTTATCTTTGTCACTCCGGTAGGACCGTACTTTAAGGGAGGCTTCGCCACCAACTCGTATGTGATTATCCGTGAGTTCGACCGTGCCGCTCCGCTCGGTACAGGTACGTATAAGGTGGGCGGAAACTATGCAGCCAGCCTTCGTGCCAACAAAATGGCGCACGATGCAGGCTATGCGTGCGAGTTCTACCTCGACGCCAAGGAAAAGAAATATATCGACGAATGCGGTGCAGCCAATTTCTTCGGCATCAAGGACAATACTTACGTCACTCCGCTCTCTACTTCTATTCTTCCGTCTATCACCAACAAGAGCTTGATGCAATTAGCGGAAGATATGGGCTTGAAAGTAGAACGCCGTCCCATCCCCGAAGAAGAACTGGAGACCTTCGAAGAAGCCGGAGCGTGCGGCACAGCGGCGGTCATCAGCCCGATAGAGCGCATCGACGACTTAGAGAACCACAAATCTTACGTCATCTCGAAAGACGGTAAGCCGGGTCCCATCAGCGAAAAGCTTTATCACAAGCTTCGTGCCATTCAGTATGGTGACGAACCTGACCCATACGGATGGGTGATGACGATAGAATGACATTTATTTGCCAATAAAACAGAAAACACAGGATACACAGAAAGACATAGATTTTAATCTGTGTAAATCCTGTGTTTTTTTGTGTCATTTGTGTGCTATCAGAATTCACTTTGTGTCTTGATTTCAATAAAAAACTCCACCGCTCCGCTTTCGTTCCCGCACCGGTCTACGGCGGTTATCGCCCAATACAGATACTCTTGCCAGGGCACTTCGGGCACGTAGGTATAGGTGGTGTCCTCGATGCGTGAGGCAATCAGGTTTGCCGGGTTATCGGTGTCTACCGGATAAGTGTCGGAGGCATAGAGGCGGTAATATACCGGAGAAAGGTTGTCGGTTGAGGCTTTCCATTGGAAACGTATGCCTCGGTCCAAAAGCGTAAAGGAGGGGCTTGAGGGCTTAGCCGGAGCGATGCTGTCGGTCCATGTCATAGGGGGCGTTACGGCGGGAAGCGGGTAGAAATGTTGCTTTAGTTCATTGAAAATCCCTTTCGTGTTGTCGAGCAAGAAGCGGGTGCGGAAATAGGCTTGCCCGTCCAGTCCGATGGTACGGATGAAATAGATTTGGCGCACCACTTCGTCCAGCTTCCAATTCAGTTCCGACGGGTGCAGGAAATAGATGCCCAGTCCGGGTATAATCCAGCGTCCGTTCTTGTTTTCTTCCCAGTCGAGGGCAAACGGGTAAAAATGGTTTCCTTGGAAATACATCATCGGGAATAGCGCGTCATGAATGCCTTCACGGAGCCATTGCTGGGCGTCTTGGTACACTTCTTCGTAGGCATTCCAGCCTTGCGAGGAATAGCGTCCGGTGTCTCGGTATTTCCCTATGGGCGAGCTGCTTACCTTTACCCAAGGTTTGAGCCGTTTGGTCTCGGTATAGATTCTCCGCACGATGCGGGTGATGTTGTTCCGCCTCCATTGTTTTAGGTCTTGTCTTTTTCCGTATTTGCGGTAGGTGGCTTGGTCGGGGAAGCGTTCTCCTTGCTCCGGATAGCGGATATAGTCGAGGTGGATGCCGTCTACGTCATATCCCGATACGATTTCGCGCACGATGCTTGCTAAATAATCGTCCACCGCAGGATTGCCGGGGTCTAAATACCAGCTTCCTTTGAATTGCTTGCAGAGCGACGGGTGTTTCCGGTTTAAGGCGTTTCTTCCCAATGTCCGTACCTGACGGGCGTTGCCGATGGGGATAGCGACTATCCACGCATGCAGTTCCATTCCTCGTTTATGGCATTCTTCGATGGCGAACCGGAGCGGGTCGTACCCCGGATTCCGTCCTTCTGTGCCCGTAAGTGATTCGGCAAACGGTTCGAATGCCGAGGGGTAAACCACGTCTCCCCGTAGGCGTGTCTGAAACAGGACGGTATTGAAATGGGCTTGTTGCAATTCGTCTAAGATGCGGCATAACTCTTCTTTTTGTTTTTGGATGCCGGATGCGGACGTGGCTTTTGCCGAGGGCCAGTCCATGCCTCCCAAGGTGGTGAGCCACGTGGCGCGTATCTCGTGTTTCGGTGCCGTTTGAGCGAAGGCGGCAAGGAAGGGAAGAAGCAGCAGGGAAAAAATCGTATATCGTAGCTTGTGTGTCATGTCTGATGTTTTTTAGGCGGGCAAAGATACAAACATTTTTCTTTTTTATTACTTTTGCGGGCGATGTTTATATATGTGTTTTATTGAAACGCAGATTAACGCGGATTTTCGCGGATTAAAAATTGTAGATTAGTTAATTAAAAATAGCGTTAATCTGCGGGAATCTGCGTTTCAAAAAGCGGTAAAGATAATAGTATGAAAAAGCAAATTGTATTGTTGGCAGCCCTGTTAGGAGGAACATTGGCGGGGCATGCGCAGAAGAAAGGGTTCGACTATAAGTTTTACGGGCAAGTGCGTACCGATTTGTTTTACAATAGCCGGTCGAACTCGGAGACGGTGGACGGATTGTTCTACATGTATCCGCTTGATGAGGTGAAGGACCCGAACGGGAACGACCTGAACAAGAACGGGAATAGCGATTTCTATACCCTTTACACCCGTTTGGGCGTAGACGTGACCGGACCGATGTTAGGCAAGGCAAAGACTTCGGCAAAGGTGGAGGTGGATTTCCGCGGCTCAGGCACTACGTATTCGCTCTTCCGCATCCGCCACGTGTATTTCAATCTCGACTGGGGCAAGTCGGCATTGCTGGTCGGACAGACTTGGCATCCGCTTTATGGCGATGTGGCTCCCGAAATATTAAACCTGAACATGGGCGCGCCTTACCAGCCCTTCAGCCGTGCTCCGCAAATCCGCTATCGGTTTACTTCGAAGAGTTTCCAGTTGACCGCCGCCGCTATTTGGCAATCGCAATACCTTTCGGTGGGTCCTAACGGGAATGCGCCGGGCACTACCGCTACCCGCAAGCATCAGGATTTCATCAAGTGGAGCTGCGTTCCGGAGTTTTATTTGGGCATGAATTACAAGAAGCCGGGGCTGATAGCCGGAGCGGGCGTTCATTTGAGTTCTATCACGCCGCGCACCCAGTCGGAAACCGACCACGGGACGTATCATGTAGACGAACGCATCACGGGCATTTCGGGCGAAGCGCACGTGAAATACACGCATCGTGACTGGCTGGTGGCGGCTAAAACCGTGTTGGGCACCAACCTTACCCAAGCCAGCACCGTAGGCGGATACGGCATCCGGAGCATCAATGGTGAAACGGGTGAGCAGACGTATGCGCCTCTCCGTACGTCTACCACGTGGGTGAACGTGGCATACGGCAAGACGTGGCGTCCGGCGTTGTTCTTCGGCTATCTGAAAGGATTGGGCGCGGCAAAGGATGTACCCTACGGAACATTGGGTACGGGCACCACGCTCGACCAGCTTTTCACGGGTACCGCCGAGCTGACTTATAACCGTCCGCATTGGAAATTCGGAGCCGAATACTCGGTGTGCAACGCTTGGTATGGCGATGATTTCAATGCGAAAGCCAAAGCCCTTTCGTCACATTCGGTGTTGAACCATCGTTTGGTGTTGACTGCTATCTTTCAGTTTTAGAGCCTGTTTACATTTTGCTCAGGTTTATTTTGAGGATTGTTTTCGAGGATGTTCTTCTGATTTTATAAGGAGGATAGCGGGCTATCTGACGCATAAAATCGGGAAAACAGACCGGAAACAAACTCAAAAGAGACCTGATAATACAACTTTGTCGGAAAATTTAAACAGGCTCTTAATCTTTTATAAGTTTTGTTTTTTCAAAGTAAATCAAGATGATGAAGCGGAAATTAGGAATGTTGTTGGCAGGATGTCTGATGACGTTTTTTGCTTGGTCGCAAGAGACGGTAGCGGTGAATACGGGGAATATCGTTTCTCCTGAATTGAATGTGGCGTCACGGACGGTCACTTTCCGTATGTTTGCTCCGAAGGCGAAGGAAGTGACGGTAGAGGCGGATTTCTTCGGACGGACGAAGATGCAGACTGCGTTGGGAACGGTGGAAGTGCCCGAACGTAAGGTAATGACGCGCGATACTACGGGCGTGTGGAGCTTGACCGTGGAGATGCCCGATCCCGAACTGCATACCTATTGCTTTTACGTGGACGGAATGCGGATGGTGGATTCGAACAATGTGTATATGATTCGTGATATTGCGACCTATACGAACTATTTCTTGGTGGACGGCGAATTGTCGGCAAATTATTTCGTGCGTGAAGTGCCTCACGGAACGGTGTCGAAGGTATGGTATCCCAGTCCTACGCTTGGAATGGAACGTCGTCGGATGACGGTCTATACTCCTGCGGGTTATGAAAACGGTACGGAGCGTTATCCTGTATTGTATTTGCTTCACGGAGCGGGAGGCGATGAGAATGCATGGAGCGAATTAGGGCGTGCGGTACAGATATTGGACAACCTGATTGCGCAAGGCAAAGCGAAACCGATGATTGTGGTGATGCCAAACGGTAACGGGGCGCAAGAGGCTGCTCCGGGCGAATACCCCAACAGTATGTATAAGCCTTCGTTTATGAATCCGAAGACGATGGAAGGTTCGTTCGAAGTGGCGTTCCCCGATATTATGGAGTATGTGAAGTCGCATTACCGCACTATAGACGATAAGGCGCACCGTGCTATAGCGGGTTTATCGATGGGAGGCTTCCATTCGTTGTATATTTCGGCAAACAATCCGGGTTGGTTCGATTACGTGGGCTTGTTTTCGGCTGCTATTAACCGCGAGGCGAAGGGCGAAAACAGCTTCATTTACGCCGATTTGGAGACAAAGCTCGCCAGCCAGTTTTCCGAATCTCCGAAGTTGTATTTCATCGGCATCGGTACAGCCGATTTTCTGTATCAAGACAATGTAAATTATCGGAAGCTCTTAGACCAACATGGCTATCAGTATGAGTATATGGAGACCGATGGCGGTCATATCTGGAGCAACTGGCGCAAGTACTTGAATCATTTCTTGCCAGAACTGTTTAAGTGAGTTTTTTGTTGAAACGCAGATTAGCGCAGATTTACGCAGATTAAAAATAATAATAAAAGTAATCCGCGAAAATCTGCGCTAATCTGCGTTTTAAGATAACAACAAAGCTATACGCTGTCGGGATTGACATATCCGTGCATGACGGCGTAGATGGCGAGGGCAGACACCGACTTGATGCCCAACTTCTCGGTGATGTTCTTGCGGTGCGAGATGACTGTAGTCAGGCTGATGTTGAGCCGTTCGGCTATCTCCTTATTAATATACCCTTTGGTTACCAATACCAATACTTCGATTTCGCGGGGCGAGAGGTCGTGCTCTGTGTTGGATATAGCGGGATGTGCATTCGGTCTGTGTCCGTAACGGCGCAGGCTGACGATGGCTTTCACCAACCAGTCTTGGGGTAAGGTGCAATCCAGTGTAGGCACAGCGTTCAGTTGAGGCTGTTCGCCAGAGGAAAGCACGATGGTTTTCGGCTTTCGTTCTAAGAAAAAAGCCGTATGTGCGAAATAGATTTGCGCCGACACGAAGTAATGGGCATACATATCGGGCGTGTCGTCTGTCAGTTGTCCGAAAGAAGCGAATGTGCGGATGACCGCATCGGGAATCAGTTCTTCGATAATCGTTCGCAGTCCGAGTGCAGCCAGCGTATTCTGTTCGATGATGGCAATTTCTGGTGTGTGTGGCATAATTATTATTTTATTGAAACGCGGATTTTCGCAGATTTACGCAGATTAAATTAATAATTGAATTATAATCTGCGAAAATCCGCGTTAATCTGCGTTTCAAATAGTGTTCTGTAAGTATTCCGCGACCGCTTCGGCACACCGTTCTCCGTCGATGCCTGCCGAGACGATTCCTCCGGCATATCCGGCTCCTTCGCCGCAGGGGAAGAGTCCTTTCACTTCTATGTGTTGGAGTGTTTCGGCATTGCGGGTGATGCGGACGGGAGCCGAAGTGCGGGTTTCTACAGCTATCATTACTGCATCGTTGGTAAGGAAGCCGCGCGAACTTTTTCCGAACGCTTGAAAACCTTGGCTCAGGCGGTCGCTGATGAACTTCGGCATCCAGAAATGAAGCGGAGAGGAGATTAGTCCGGGACTGTATGAGGAGGGAGGCAGGTCGTAACTCAGCTTCTTGCGGGTAAAGTCCGCCATCCGTTGCGCAGGAGCCGTTTGGCGCATATTCCCTTGTTGCCAGCAGATTTGTTCTAATTTCTCTTGGAATCGCATCATCGCTAACGGATGAACGTTTCCTTCCTCTGTCTTTGCTTGCGCTATCAAGGCTTCGGTTTGGGCTTCTGCAGAGTCAGGATAGGCTTCGCAGGCTTGAAGTTGCAGGTCGGGATGTGCGAGGTCTTCAGTGCGGAGTTCCACCACCATGCCCGAGTTGCTCCATTTCGTTCCGCGGTTGCTGGGGCTCATTCCGTTTACCACAATCTGATGCGGACCGCTTGCAGCCGGAACCACAAAACCTCCGGGGCACATACAGAAGCTGTACACGCCGCGTCCGTCCACTTGTTGCACGAAGCTATATTCCGCTGCAGGCAGGTATTTGCCCCGTCCCGCTTTATTATGGTATTGGATTTGGTCTATTAGCATCGAAGGATGTTCCAGCCGTACACCTACAGCAATGCCTTTCGGTTCGATATATACCCCGTTGGCATACAGCCAGCGGTAGACATCGCGTGCCGAGTGTCCCGTGGCAAGGATGACTGGTCCGCAGAATGTCTTGCCCGTGTTCGTTTCGATGCCGGTTACTTGCCCGTGTTCGATGATAAGTGCATCCATCCGTGTCTGGAAATGTACTTCTCCGCCACAGGCAAGGATGGTGTTCCGCATGTTTTCGATGACGCGGGGAAGTTTGTCTGTTCCGATATGCGGATGTGCGTCTATCAGGATGGAGGTGTCTGCTCCGTGTTGGCAAAACACGTTTAAGATTTTCTCCACATTGCCCCGTTTCTTGCTTCGGGTGTAGAGCTTTCCGTCCGAGTATGCGCCTGCTCCTCCTTCGCCGAAACTGTAATTCGATTCGGCGTCTACTTTGTGTTCGCGGCTGATGCGTGCCAAATCCTCTTTCCGCTCGCGCACATTTTTCCCTCGTTCCACTACGATGGGGCGCAATCCTAATTCGATGAGTTTCAGCGAGGCGAAGAGTCCGCCCGGTCCTGCACCTACCACAATGACCGCAGGTTTGTCCGATACATCGCGGTATTCGGTGAAGGTGAAAGCCTCTTCTTCGGGCAGTTCGTTGATGAACACCCTTACTTTCAGGTTGACGAAAATGGTGCGTTGGCGTGCGTCGATGCTTCGTTTCAGTATGCGTATTGCCTTGATGGTCCGTACGTCCAGCCCTTTTTCCCGGCTGATGTATTGCTTGATGCTGTCATTGCTTGCCGCTTGCTCGGGCAGAAGCCGTAATTGGTATTCCTGTATCATAAGTTCTATTTGTTTTTAGGGTTAAACGCAGATTTTCGCAGATTAACGCAGATTTTTAATTTTATTGTACATATCTTCTTATTCCGTTTTGTAAATTGGCATTGAAGAAATTTATTAATAGTCCTAAATGGATGCCGCTTAATCTTAGGTAAGTCATAATTTGGGCTGTATGGATAGGCAAAAGTCGCTCTACCGTCTTTAGCTCTACAATGATTTTTCTTTCTACCATAATGTCTATGCGGTATTCGCAATCGATATGTGTATTGTCATAGATAACCGGAAGCTCTTTTTGCCTTTCATATCCGATGCCTAATTTATTTAGTTCATAACATAAGCAAGCCTCGTATGTGCTTTCTAATAGTCCGGGACCTAACTCTTTATGGACTTTGTAAGCACATCCGATAATTTGATATGCCAATTCGTTTGTTTCTTTATCAATATATACCATAGGAAAGATTTTAAATCTGCGTTAATCTGCGAAAATCTGCGTTTCAAAAAATGTCCTCTGTGCTGAGAAAAAAATCATCCGAAGAGTTCCCGGAAGGCTTCTTCTACTTTCCGCACCGGCACTAACTCGATATGGATTTTGCTTCGGTTCAGACCTTGCAGATTATGTTTCGGGATGAGCATACGCTTGAAGCCTAACTTTTCCGCCTCGCTGATGCGTTGTTCGATGCGGTTCACGGGGCGGATTTCACCGCTCAGTCCTACTTCGCCAGCCATGCAGACACCTGTTTCTATCTCTGTGTCCATGTTGCTCGAAAGGATGGCACTGATGACCGCTAAGTCGATGGCTGGGTCGTTTACTTTCAGACCGCCGGCGATGTTGAGGAACACGTCTTTCTGTGCCAACTTGAATCCCACACGCTTTTCCAATACGGCGAGCAGCATGTTCATACGGCGCAAGTCGAAACCTGTGGCAGAGCGTTGGGGCATACCGTAAGCGGCGGTGCTCACCAATGCCTGCACTTCGATGAGGAACGGGCGGATGCCTTCCACCGCACAAGCAATAGCAACGCCGCTCATACCCTCGTGGTCTTGTGTCAGGAGCAGTTCCGAAGGGTTGCTCACTTGGCGCAGTCCGTCTTGGCGCATTTCGTAGATGCCTAATTCGGCAGTGCTCCCGAAACGGTTCTTGATGCTCCGCAAGATGCGGTACATATAGTGCTGGTCGCCTTCGAATTGCAATACCGTGTCTACGATGTGCTCTAATACCTTCGGTCCGGCTATGCTTCCCTCCTTATTAATATGTCCGATAAGGATGACGGGGGTGCCGGTCTCTTTGGCGAACTTCAGGATGGCGGCTGAACATTCGCGCACTTGCACGATGCTTCCGGGCGAGGAGTCGATGGTTTCGGTCGATATGGTCTGGATAGAGTCGATGATGACCAGGTCGGGAGCCGTGTTCTTGATGTGGGTAAAGATTTGCTCCAACGATGTTTCGCAGGCTATCAGCAATTGCGTTTCTTCCGGATGCGGGATGCGGTCGGCACGGAGTTTCAGTTGGCGTGCGCTTTCTTCGCCCGATACATAAAGCACTTTCAAGTCGGGCAGGCGGAGCACGGTTTGCAGGATGAGGGTTGATTTCCCGATGCCCGGTTCGCCTCCGATAAGCGTGAGCGAGCCTTCTACCAGTCCGCCTCCTAATACCCGGTTCAGTTCGTCGTCCTTCATGTCAATGCGTAGTTCCTCGCTTGAGGTGATTTCGTGCAGCCGTTGAGGTTTGGTCCGTACCGCTTCGATGCCGTGTGCCACGTGTTTTGCCACGGGAGTTTCCTTGCGCACTACTTCTTCTGTAAACGTGTTCCATTGTCCGCACGAAGGGCATTTCCCTGCCCATTTGGGTGATTCGTACCCACAATTGGTGCATACATATACCGTCTTTTCCTTAGCCATACCTTTGTTTCTTCTATAATTGGGGCAAACTTAGATAAAAATCCGCGATTTCTGTGTTTTTGGAAGCGAAAAAATGTATAGTCGTTTTGAGGAATCATAGTGGCCGGTCAGGAATACGGATAATGTTGCGTTAAAATGTTTCGGTAATCAGATATGGCTGGTTTCAGAAATAATCATTACATTTGTTTGGGCAATATAGCATCCGCTTAAAGATTATTAATCTTGCGGCGTGAAGATTATTAATCTTACAGCGTGAAGATTATTAATCTTGCCCAACTGGCAGTTATATGCCGAAGGATGTTTTCGGTATTATCTATGGTTTTACAATATTTTCAAATAAGGATAGTGCATGAAAGGAAGAAATGCGATAAAGAAATTGCGAAAAGAACGGAGAGAAAGGCTAAAATTGGTTGATAAGCAACGGTCGGATAGACGGTTGGGGCTTGCCGTGGCATTGTTATGCTTGTTTGGTTATATGGCTTGTGTGGGTGCTTTTTTTGTGGCATTGGCGAAATTTCGGAATACGATTACTGATGCTTCGTGCGGATTATTCTTTTGCGGTGATTTCCTGTTGCCGGCTTTTGGGGTAGCGGCGTTTCTTTTTTGTTGGTATAACCGTAGAAATCCAATAAATGGTTTGTCTCTTTTAAAAAAGCAGTGGAGATATATGAAAAGAGGTATTGCGCTTTTGTTGTTAAGTGTTGTTGCGGTATCTCCTGTTGTGCTTTTTTTGTTTTTAGGAGGGAATTATTTTTTCTCAGATAAGCAGACTTATACACAAGAATGGATGATAGTGGGTAAAAAAACGAGTAGGGGGAGGGGAAAAGGTACTTATTATTATTTGATGTTGCAATCGGACGCAAAGATTTTTGATTTGAGCGTAGACGTTGATTCCTTTTCTGAATATCAAGTTGGGGAGGTTTGTACGCTTACCTTATGTAAAGGCGGATTCGGTTGGTTTTATGTTGTAGATTATGATTAGTGGTATTTTCTCTGAACTGAATGGATTTGCAGGCATGGGGTGTAGGTAATTCGATGAATATCCTTATATTTGTACTTGATGTTTAATTCTTAAAATGAAAGGGAAGCGTATGAAAACAAGGAAGAGATGGACCCGGATGCTGCTTGTAGGCTGTGCCGTTTTGGTATGCGGTTGTGGAGGAAACGCAAAGAAGCAAGTTACGGAGAGGATGGAAAATGATTCGTTGCAAACAGCAGGTACTGTGCAGACGCGTCAAGTGGGACAAGTGAAGGTGACTTGGTTGCAAGACAATGCGGAAGACAAACTGATGCCGGCTTCGCTGTTTGCCGCCGCTCCGGATAGCTTGATAGAAAGCTTGTCGTTGGAGGAAGGCATACCTTCTACCATCAGCACGTTTTGGGTGGAAACGGAAGGCGTGAAGATTTTGTTTGACGCGGGTTTGGGTGCGCCCGACAGTCGTTTGCCGGCAGGGTTGGATTCGATAGGCGTGAAGCCGGAAGAGGTGAAATATGTGTATCTCACTCATTTCCATCACGACCATATCGGCGGTATGCTGAAAGGAGGCACAGCCGTGTTTGCTAATGCTGAGGTGTATGCGGCGAAGGCGGAATACGACGGGTGGATGAAGATGGAAGCCGACAGGCGGGCAGAAGTGGAGATGTTTGCACGGGTATATAAGGACCGGCTGCATTTCTTCGAGTTCGGGGATACGTTGCCGGGTAAGGTTGCCGCACTGGAAGCCGTAGGACACACACCGGGACATACGGTTTATCAGGTAGGCAAGCTGTTGGTTATCGGTGACTTGATTCACGGTGCCGCGCTTCAGCTGGGGCATCCCGATATATGTCCTTCGTTTGACATGGATCCGGAGCAGGCCGTCCGTTCGCGCAAGCACTACTTGCAGTATGCCAAGGATAACGGTCTGACGATGGCGGGTATGCATCTTCCCGCTCCTTCTGTTATGGAGCCGCCTTTTACATATTGAGTGTGAAAAAATTGTATTGTTATTGGAGATTTGGATAGTGGCTCCGGTGAAAAGACGCAGGGAAATATCTTTAATTTAATATAACCCTGTGTCTTTGTGTGTTAATTTGTCCGTCTTAGTCTTTTAATCTTTGGGCGAGCAATAGTCGAATTCGATTTCTTTTTCTCCGTGGTAGGATTTCCATTTCAGTGTCAGCTTGACGGTTTTCCCTTCCGTATCGGGCAAGGTGTCATCCAGTTTGAAAGCTGCCATTCCGTCTGCTTGCCCACCGTAATTGTCGCCATAAGCGTTGTGTCGGAATTCTACTTCATACGGGTTGTTCGGATTGTTCGTAGGCAAGAGGTTTATGAAATGTTTGGTTCCTCGGTTTCCTGTGATAAACCGGAAATGGAGACTCAGGTATCCGTCTTCGGCTATGTTGAACCGGTCGCGCACGATGTCGATGGGGTCGGTGCCGTACACTGAATCGTTCTTTTCACCCAGGTCGGCGGCTATGGGCTTCGTCAGGATGCTGTCCATCCAATAGATATGCGCCGCACGGTCGTAAGTGCCTGCCGGGTCTTCAGAATAGTCGAAATTTATCAATGCCCTCACTTCCTTTTCTCCGAATGGGGAAGAGGCGATGTTGACCGGAAGCATTGTGGTGCTGTCATCCAATTGCAGGAAGAAAGTGCCGTCAGTATCGGTCTTGGCGGTCACGATACCCTCATAATTGCCTAAGTTGTAGACATAGTCATCATCGTTTAGACATGACTGCAAGGCGAGTGTACTGCTTAGCGTAACGGTAAGCAGTAATGTTTTAGTCCATTTGTTCATTGTGTTCATAATGCGTCTGTAGTGTTGTTTTGCCTATAAAATGCGGTTTATACGTGAATCCTGCATAAAAAGATGTTAAATAAATAAAAAATGGACGATAGCCTGTCAGTCTTTATACGTTGCATGACATCGGTTTAGGATTTGATGTAATCGGAATGCTTATTCGCAATTAGTTCTCTCCAAAGGTGAAGTAAGGCAGGCAGTGGGTGATAGAGTAGCATGCGTGGTCCGGCATAGCGCATGACGGTGCGCATCTGTTCCTGCATCCGAGGGCTGTAGCAGTGGACGGGACATTGTTTGCAAGTCGGTTTGTGTTTGCCATAGCGGCAATGGGATAAACGTGCATGGGCGTACTCCAATAGCTTAAGGCAATCGGGGCAGAGCGTGGAATTGCCCTCTTTATGTCGGCAATATAGTGAAATCATTTGTTCTACCACGCGTTTCTCTTGTTTGATACGTGAGTCGATAGGGCGGTAAGTGTTTAAAAGGAAAGTGAAAAAACAGATGGTTTATCGCGTCAGTTTGTCTTTTTCGGTTATGGGACGAATCACCCGGCACGGATTTCCTGCAGCTAATGAATCGGATGGTATGCTGCGGGTGACCACGCTTCCCGCGCCGATTACGACACGGTCGCCTATCGTCACGCCTCCACAAATGACAACGTTGCTTGCTATCCAGCAATCATTGCCGATGGTAATAGGGCGGGCGTATTCTTGGTCGTGCATTATTCCTTTTGCATCGGGATACATTCGTCTTTCGTCTGCTACGGAGGGATGTACAGGAGTAGCAATGGTGCAATTGGGGCCGATGAAGACATTGTCGCCTATTGTGACATTACAACTATCGAGTACGGTCAGATTGAAGTTGGCATAGAAATTTTTTCCTGTGCGGGTGAATATTCCGTAGTCGAAATAGATAGGCCCTTGTAAGTAGCATCCGCCTGTATGTTGAGGAAGCAGTTCGTCGATGATTTGCCGGCGCTTTTCCCGTTCGGTATCGTAAGTGGCGTTATAGTCTTGCGAGAGCCGGTGTGCTTTGTCACGCATCAACGAAAGCTCTTTATCAGCAGGGTCATACAGTTCGCCTGCCAGCATTTTTTCTTTTTCGGTCTTCATGTTTCTTACTGATGTTTTTTGATTGGTTTGATGAGCGAAGATAGCGAAAAGCCCTGAAAGTCACAAAAGGCGCCGGGGCAGAGGCGGGATTTTTACGGCATTTTATATATTTTATACTTGCGGATTGTGCGTTTCGCCGTGAATGTCCTACATTTGAGGTGCGTTTCCGCAGGGGAATGCATAAGATTTAACTAACACTGACAAGGCTGTATGAAACAGATTAAATGTATTGGAATCCTGACATCGGGAGGTGATGCGTCGGGAATGAATGCGGCAATCCGCGCCGTGACACGTAGCGCCATTTACAATGGCTATACCGTAAAGGGAATCTACCGCGGTTATGAAGGGTTGATTCGGAATGAAATCAAAGAATTTACTACGCAGGACGTGAGCAGCATCATCCAGCGGGGAGGTACGATACTGAAGACTGCACGTTCGAAGGAGTTTATGACTCCGGAAGGGCGTAAGGTGGCATACGATAACATGGTGGCTGCAGGCATTGATGCACTGATTGTTATTGGAGGGAATGGGTCGCTGACGGGCGCGCTGACGTTTGCCAAAGAATTTAACGTGCCATGTATCGGTCTGCCGGGGACAATAGACAATGATTTGTATGGAACGGACTCTACCATTGGCTACGATACGGCATTGAATACTATTGTGGAATGTGTGGATAAGATACGTGATACAGCCACTTCGCACGACCGTATTTTCTTTGTCGAAGTCATGGGGCGTGACGCCGGTTTCTTAGCTCAGAACAGTGCCATTGCTTCGGGAGCCGAGGCGGCCATCATTCCGGAAGACCAGACTGATGTGGACCAGCTAGAACAGTTCATCGGACGCGGCTTCCGCAAGTCGAAGAACAGCAGTATCGTCATTGTATCCGAGTCGCCGAAAGACGGAGGGGCGATGCACTATGCTGAGCGTGTGAAGAAAGAATACCCGCAATACGACGTGCGTGTCACCATCTTGGGACACTTGCAACGGGGTGGTTCTCCCAGTGCATACGACCGTATTTTGGCGAGCCGGTTGGGGGTAGGCGCTATCGAGGCTTTGAAAGAAGACCAGCGGAATGTGATGATTGGCATTCGCAATGATAAGGTTGTATATGTGCCTTTCCCAGAGGCTATAAAGAAAGATAAGCCGCTCGACAAGTCGCTGATTCAAGTGCTTGATGAGCTTTCGATTTAAGTGCAGATGATACGGAAGCATACGGGGCACAGATTCTATTCGGGCTGCATGCGCTTGTATGGACAAATAAAAATCTGTAGTCATCTGTATGCTTCTGTGTCTTGTGTGCTGTTTCATTTTCTTATTAAGAAATCAAGCAATTCTTCGGGGGTGTCGGCGATATATGCCGGATGATAGGCTTCCAGTTCGGTACGCGGACGGAATCCCCAGCTTACGCCGATGGTTTCTTCTATTCCGGCGTTGATCCCGGTCTGCATATCTACACACGAATCGCCGATGTAAGCGGTGTCTTCGGGTTGTACGTTTGCCGCTTTCATGATTTCGAATACCACACTTGGGTCTGGTTTAGAGGGGATATTGTCTCTTTGCCCGAAAATGCGGACAAAAGATTGCTTGGGGAAATATTGCCGGATCAGTTTGGTGGTGGCTTCTTGGTATTTGTTTGAAGCTACGGCAAGCAGGCATCCTTGGACTTGCAGTGTTTCGAGCACATGGGTGATGCCTGGATACGGTTGGCTCAAATCGGCGTTGTGTATGTTATAATAGGGTATAAAGAGGGAACGGATATGCCGGATGTTTTCCTCAGTTCGTTCCGTTTCGGGCAAAGCCCGTTCGAACAGCTTATTGATTCCGTTTCCCACAAAGTATCGGTAAGCGTCTGTATCATGGGTAGGATAGCCGCATGTTTTGAGCGCATAGTTGGTGGCTTCCGCTAAATCGGCGATGGTATTAAGCAATGTCCCGTCAAGGTCGAATACAATCAGTTTTTTCATTTCTGTGTCATTTTTGTGTTTCCGGGTGCAAAGATACGATAAACCCCTTAATTTTGGCTGTAAAACAATCGAAGAAACAGGAAAGTAATATATAGTACATCGTATTGTAACATGAAAAGGGGACATTTGGGAAGTTTTAAAAATGACGATTATGAATATAAGTACTCCTTTTTCGGAAAGCTACGTGCTGGAATGCACGGCGGATGGCAGTTATTACGCTTATTTGTCAGACTATGACCAATGTTGCGCTTACGGCGAGACGGAAGACGATGCGCTGGAAAACTTGAGAGACGTTGCAGATGAATATTTCAGGGAAATAGCTCTTTTGTATACTATTGAAGACGTTAGCTGATAATTTTTCTGATTTTATTATTGTATTGTGACAAAAATATACTTTCTTTGTACTGATTTAAATCAAGCGATATGATAAACATAAGGCCTCATTACCGTACAGTAGTGCTTTCGGACATCCATTTAGGGACTTCTCATTCGAAAGTGAATCAGGTGAGCGATTTTTTAAGTTCTGTAGATTGCGACCGTCTTATCTTGAATGGAGATATTATAGATGGGTGGAGCTTGCGGAAGTCGGGCGTGCGGAAATGGAAGGCGGAGCATACCCGTTTCTTTAAGATACTGATGAAGATGATGGAAAACTGCGGGACGGAGATTGTTTACGTTCGGGGAAATCACGATGATTTCTTGGACAGCCTGATTCCCTTGCAGTTCGCTAACTTGAGCATTGTGAAGGATTACATACTGGAAAGCAACGGGAAGCATTATTTTGTGACCCACGGTGATGTGTTCGATAAGGTTACATCGGGTATGAAATGGCTGGCGAAATTGGGCGACATAGGTTATACATTGTTGTTGGAGATGAATAGCGCTTATAACCGTTATCGTCTTAAGCGAGGCAAGCCGTATTACTCGTTGTCGCAAGCTGTCAAGCAAAAGGTGAAACAGGCGGTGTCGTACATTTCCGATTTCGAGACGGTGCTGGTAGAGTTTGCGCGTAACCGTAAGTGTGACGGAGTGATTTGCGGGCATATCCATCATCCTGAAGACCGGATGATAGATGGCATCCATTATTTGAATTCAGGCGATTGGGTGGAAACGCTTTCCGGATTGATTGAAGATGAGAATGGTGAATGGAAGGTGGTTTATTATACCGATATGATAGAATCAGAGGAAATGAAAGGGAAAGAATCAGCATTATCAATTATACCTGTTGCGTCATGAGAGTATTATTCGTAGTTCAAGGCGAGGGGAGAGGGCACTTGACCCAAGCGATTTCGTTGGAGAAACTGTTGCGTGAAAATGGTCACGAAGTTGTGGAAGTGTTGGTCGGAAAAAGCGAGTCGCGCCGGCTGCCGGGATTCTTTGTCCGCAGTATTCAAGCGCCGATAAAGCATGTGATTAGTCCGAATTTTCTGCCTACACGGGCCAATCGTCGTGCCAATCTGAGCCGCAGTGTGATGTATAGCTTATTGAATTTGCCCGAATACTACGAGAGTATGCGTTATATCAACCGCCGCATCAAGGATACAGGTGCCGATTTGGTTATTAATTTCTATGAATTGCTGACGGGGTTGACTTACTTTTTCTTTCGTCCCGCGGCTCCGTTGGTTTGTATCGGTCATCAATATTTGTTTTTGCATAAGGATTTCCGGATGCCGAAGAAAAATCGTTGCAGTTCGTTTCTGATGAATCTGTTTACCCGGTTGACTTCATTAGGGGCTTCGCGGAAGCTGGCTCTTTCGTTCCGTGCGATGAAGGATGATGATAAACATCGCCTCAGCATCATTCCGCCGTTGTTGCGCCAGGAAGTGTTCGAGCAAGAACCGGTTCAAGGCGAATATATTCACGGGTATATGGTCAATTCTGGTTTCTCGGAATATGTATCCCGCTGGCATGAAGAACATCCTGAAGTGCCGTTGCGTTTCTTTTGGGATCATTGGGATGAAGAGCCGGTTAAAAAAGTAGATGATACATTGTGGTTCTATCAGTTGGACGACCGTGAGTTCCTGCGGCAGATGTCG
Source organism: uncultured Bacteroides sp. (assembly GCA_949296855.1). Lineage (GTDB taxonomy): Bacteria > Bacteroidota > Bacteroidia > Bacteroidales > Bacteroidaceae > Phocaeicola. Next base: position 29,477 of record CASFRN010000159.1, read on the forward strand.
GGATGCAAGGCGTATGCCAGCACGGCAGGCTTCGAGTCGATATGCGAAGCGATGTATTTGGGGAAGCCTATCCTGATGGTACCGGCGCATATTGAACAGGAATGCAACGCTTATGATGCCACGCAGGGTGGTGGAGGTGTTGTGGACGACGGTTTTAATTTGGATAAACTGTTGGCTTTTGCCGAAACTTTCCGTCCAGACCCTGCTTTCTGTACATGGGTGCGTTCATCGCGTTATATTATTCTAAATGAAATAGAGAAATATGTTACGCACGATTGTATGCAGGAAATGTATATGGTTGAGGAGTATGTCTGATAATATTTGCAATTATTTAGTTATTCTTTTTCGATTTGCAACTGAAATGTAACAAGAATTGTTTTTCTTTGCAGAAAAATATATAGCTATGTTACAGAAGAAAAAGAAGACCCCTTATTTGGACAGGGATATCAGTTGGATGTTTTTCAACCGCCGTATTTTGCAGGAGGCGTGCCGCCCGCACGTTCCCTTATTGGAACGTATGTCTTTTTTGGGAATCTACTCGAATAACCTCGACGAGTTTTTCCGGGTGCGTGTGGCTTCGCAGAGCCGCATTGCCGAGTATGGAGACAAATCGGCGGCAAAGGAAAGCGAGCATGCCAAGAAACTGATTAAGCAGATTTCGAAACTGAATGCCCGTTATGTGAAAGAGTACGGCGAGGCGGTTCATGACATTACCGAAGAGTTACGGAAAGAGAACATCTACCTGCTTTCGGATACAGAATTGTCTTCCGAACAAAAAGGGTACATCTATTCATTCTATAAATCGAGGTTAAGCGGAAGCGTTATCCCAGTATGGTTTTCTACGGTTAAGTCGCTCGATTTCGGGAACGATGAAAATATCTACCTGGCGGTAAAGGTGGGTAAGGGTGATGCTCCGCGTGCGTTCGATTATGCCTTTTTAGAGTTGCCCGTAGGGCTTTGCGGGCGTTTTATCCGTTTGCCGAACCAAGGCGAGAAGCGTTATCTGATGTATTTGGACGATGTCATCCGGTGTTGTTTGCCTTTGGTGTTCGAGGGATTGGGGTATTCTCATTTCGAAGCCTATACCTACAAGTTTACCCGCGACGCGGAAATGGAAATTGATAACGATGCCAATAGCGGCACGTTGCAGAAGATATTGAAAGGCGTAAAAAGCCGGAAGCATGGCGAGCCGTTGCGTGTGCTCTACGACGCAAGCATGCCGAAAGACTTGTTGAAACGGGTCTTGAACAAGCTGGACGTAGACAAGAACGATACGGTAATGGCTGGAGGGCGTTATCAGAACCACAAAGATTTTATGGGTTTCCCCGATTGCGACCGTACGGACCTGAAATATCCCGCTTGGCGCCCTATCTTGCGCAAGAGCCTGGATGGACCGGAGAGCCTGCTTCAGAAAATCCAGCAAAAAGACCGTTTCATCCATGTGCCTTACCATAGTTTTGATTCGTTTATCCGTGTGTTGCAAGAAGCGGCGGTGAGCAAGCACGTCACCGGAATCAAGATTACCCTCTACCGCTTGGCGAAGGAATCGAAGGTGGTGAAGGCGTTGATAGCCGCAGCCCGCAACGGGAAGAAGGTGACGGTAGTTATCGAATTGTTGGCACGTTTCGATGAGGCTTCCAATGTCAACTGGTCGAAGAAGATGCAGGATGCGGGTGTACGTGTCATCTTTGGTGTGGAAGGCTTGAAAGTGCACTCCAAGATTACGCACATCGAGATGAAGAGCGGACCGGACATCGCTTGCATCAGTACCGGAAACTTCCACGAAGGCAATGCGCGCATGTACACCGATTGCATGCTCATGACCGCCTCGCCCCGCTTGGTGAAGGACGTGAATGCCGTGTTCGACTTTATCGAGCGTCCTTATTCTCCTGTTAAGTTCAAAGAGTTATTAGTATCGCCCAATGAGATGAAAAACAAGTTCTGTGCCTTGATTCGGGATGAAATCAAGAACAAGAAGGCGGGCAAGCCGGCATATATCAAAATCAAGATTAATCACATCACCGACCCCGTCATGGTAGAGAAGCTCTACGAGGCTTCGCAGGCGGGCGTGGATATCGATTTGGTGGTGCGGGGCAATTGCTCTTTGGTCACCGATGTGCCCGATGTGAGCGAGAATATACGAATTAACGCAATTATTGACCGATATTTGGAACATTCTCGTATCTTTGTATTCGCGGCGGGCGGAGCGGAAAAAGTATTCATCGGCTCGGCAGACTGGATGCCCCGGAATCTCGACCATCGGGTAGAGGTCATCACACCGGTCTACGACCCCGATATCAAGGAAGAAATGAAGCGCGTGGTAGACTACGGGCTGAAAGATACCTTGCAGGGACGCATCGTAGACGGTACGGGAGACAATGATTTCCATGCCTTGGCTGATGATGAAACACCTTTCCGTTCGCAAGAAGCATTGTATGACTACTATGTATCTAAAAACGAGGAAGAAGAATGACAGAGATGAATTATGCGGCTATCGACATCGGTTCGAATGCCGCCCGTTTGTTGGTGAAACGGATTGAAGAAAGCGAGACGGGAACGAAGTTCACGAAAGAATTGCTCTTGCGTGTGCCTCTCCGGTTGGGATTCGACGTGTTCGGCAAAGGCAAGATCTCCGAGAAAAGAGGGAAGAACATGATGCGCCTCATGAAATCGTATGCCTACCTGATGAAGATTTACGATGTGCAGAAGTACCGGGCGTGTGCCACTTCGGCGATGCGCGATGCCAAGAACGGCATGGAACTCATCAAGGAAATCGAGAAGAAGACGGGCATCCACATCGAAATTATCGGCGGGCAGGAAGAAGCGCAAATCGTGTACAACAACCACATCGAGTATATGAAAGACCGCACCGGAAACTATCTGTATGTAGACGTGGGCGGAGGCTCTACCGAAATCAACCTCCTTTCGCAAGGCGAGTTGAAGTGCAGCCGTTCGTACAACATCGGTACCGTGCGTTTGCTTAACAAGGCGGTGAAGGAAAGCGAATGGACGCGCCTGAAGGAGGACATGGCGGAACTTGCCCGTCAATACCCCGACACGAATATCATCGGTTCGGGCGGGAACATCAACAAGCTCTACCGCTTGGCGGAGAAGAAGGACAAGAAATTGCAACGCATGGAGGTAGAGACGCTTCAGGGTTTATACGATGAGTTAAGCGTCCTCTCGGTAGAAGAGCGTATGGACAAATTCAGCCTGAAGCCCGACCGTGCGGATGTCATCGTGCCCGCGGGCAACATTTTCCTGACCATAGCCGCACTCTTAGGCTCAAAATACATCTATGTCCCCACCATCGGTCTTGCCGACGGCATCATCGACGGGCTTTATGCCGGAAGCAAGGAGGAGCGCGAGCGCGGAAAGTCGCTCAAGTCGATTGAAGCGGAAAAATGAGCGTGCTTAAATTGTTTAATGAAACGCAGATTAGCGCGGATTAACGCAGATTTATTTTTATTTTATAATCTGCGCTAATCTGCGTTTTATTGAAAATCGATTCATCTTTACTTCTTCTTAGTCGTAATCAGCATCACGCCGAATTTACCTTTCTCACCATAAGGAGCGGTTTTCGACGGGTCTTTCAATACTTCTATTTTCTCAATCGTATTGGAATCCAGTTTAAACAAATCTTTTGTAGGGAATTCTTTTCCGTCAACGAGAATCAATACACCGCCCGAATTGAAGGAAATGATTGTACTGTCCGATTTTTCACCATTGTGTTCATGGAGTATGACGGGGACAGTGTATTTCACTGGTACGGGTTTGCCGTCTTGCATACCCGGTTGCCATTTAGGCATTTTTGATATTACACGGACAGCTTCGGCATCGACAATGGGGTGAAGACTTCGTACTACCTCTACATCAGTGATGCTTCCATCTTCTTTTACTGTAAAACCTATGATTACTCTGCCATGTAAGCATAAGTCTTTGGCTTCTTCGGGATAGCGCAGGTTGGTGCTGATATACTCCATCAACGCTTTCATGCCGCCCGGAAATTGGGGCATTTGTTCTACCATTGTGTAGGGTTCTTCCTTGTTATCGGGATTCTCCTTATCCCCCACAATGATTATCTTTGTTGGTTTTCCTTGCAAAGTATCGGCTTTTTCGATACTTTCACTCGTTACGGCATCGGATATTGCCGGAAATTCCGTAACTTTGACACGTGAAATCTCGTTCAGTGGTTCAGAGATTTCGGGACGGGCAAAAGCGGCTACAGCTATTGCAGCTAATGGAAGTACGTAGAGGTACTTCGTGCGTGCCCACGGATTCGATTTTTTTCTCATCATCATAGTGATACGTTTTTTAAGTGAACTGTGATTCAGGCTGTTGGCAAGAGAGTAGAGCCTTGCGCCAACGGCCTTCTTTATTAATAACAATTGATATTCCTTCGCGTTTACACCCCGGCGGAGCACCTCGCTATCGGCTTCGTATTCGTGTACGGCTTGAAGCTCTTGCTTCACGAGCCATGCCGCCGGATTAAACCATTGTACGATGATGCATGCCTGCGCTATCAGGATGTCCCACGAATGGCGGAGGCGGATATGCGCTTGCTCGTGCGCCAATATTGGTGTGCAGTCTTCTTGCAGGTCTTTCTCCGACACCACGATATACTTCATCCAGCTGAACGGGGCGGTTTTCTCCGTACAATGCACCAAGACGCTCCCGTCCGCCAATCTCTCTTTCCGGTTCCGCCAGATGAGGATAAGCATCCGCCCGATGCCGATAAGGTTCTTGAGGCAGAAGAAGACGACGCCTATCAGATAGATGCCTACCGCCGCTTCTTGCCATCCGACCCGCACGACCGTTTCCGTAGTTCCCGCTTCCGCATGGAGTTCAGCCAACATCAGTAGGCTTTCCAAGTCCGATACCGTGCGGTTCAACGCCGTAGGTTCGCTCACGGCAATCTTTATCGCGGGCAAAAAGAACGACAAGACCACGGTGCCCAATAACGCCATCCGGTTGAACCGGTGGAATGTTTCCTTGCTCAGCAACACCTTATAGAATAGGTAGAACAAAGCTAAGCAAACCGATGCTTTCAGTATGTAAATGAAAAATAGTCCCATATCAATTCCCTTCCTCCACTTCCCGGATTAGCTCCTTCAGTTCTTCTATCGAAATCTCCTCTTCCTTTACCAGCGACGATACCACCCCCATGTAGGAATTGTTGAAGTACTTGCTGATGACTCCTTTCAGCGTCTTGCGCTTAAAGTCTTCTTTCGTCACTACAGGATAATACTGGTATGAGTTCCCGTAGGCGTTATGTCCCAAGAACCCTTTTTCCTCCAGTCCCCGCACCACGGTAGACAAGGTGTTGAAGTGCGGGCGCGGCTCTTCGTAAAACTCCAAGAGCTGCTTTACGAACAACGGGCCTTTCTTCCAAAAAAGCTCCATTACTTCTTCTTCTTTTGCGGTCAACGTCTTCATGTCATTTCCAATCTTTTCCCGCAAAGTAACTAAAAGTTTTAGTTATTCAACTAATCTTTATAGTTAATATAACTGAAAGCTTTGTTATTTTAAACGATAAAAGGACACAGATGCACAAGGTTTATCATTGTCCTTTGCGCTTTCTGTGTCCTTTTGGTTATTTATAAGCAAGTAGAGTTTCTTCAGAGAGATTAGGGGTGCGGCAGCATTTCCGGAGTGGGGCATTCGTAGTTGCTGATGGGGAGTTTTACCTTCATCAGTTTTTTCAGCTTGAATACCGGGCGCGATACGTCTTTCGGGAAAGGCATTCGCGAGAATTTCTGGAAATAAAGCAAGCAAGCGTCTTTCCACCACACCGCATCGTTTGCTTGAGTCTGCAGACGTCCGGCTACGGTGTCCCAGCGTTCTGAGTCGATGTATGGTTTCACTTCGTTCCATGTCTTGCAGAAGTCGTTGGCTTCTTTTACGCCTCGTTCATAGTGGCGGCACAATTCATCCCACAGGGTGGCTCCGCTCTTCATCTGATGATTCCAAGGCGCATGATGGAACCAAAGCAGGAATTCTTCCGGACAAGTATCTATCGAATCGAATTGTTTGGCTAACGCTTCGGGATACTGAGCTACGGCATTGCTTCCGGTATGGCTGCGGTCGAATCCGATGCCTTCCTTATCTGCTTGATGATAATAAGAGGGCAACCAGTCGGGTCTTGCGCCGGGTATGGTGCACCACGGTTCGGGGCCGTAATGATGTCCCCAGGCGAAAATGTGGTGTAAACCGAGCGGCATCATGTAGTCTACAACGGCTTCACGGCTCCGCATCATCATGTTTTCTACCGGTTGGGTGAATTTCGGGTCGGTGGTGAAAGTCTGGGTAAGCCATTCTTGGGCGATGGTTTCTGATGTTAAATCCGGGTTCCATGCCAGACGTCCGAAAGCGTACCAGTTGGCTTGCGCGAAATCATGGCCGCACCAGTTGGTGTTGTCACCGATGTTTGCCACGCCCGATACCGCTTGGATGGAGCGGGGGGGTACGTAAGTGAAAAACTCTTTCCACATCGGCGCGAGGTAAGCCAAATGGTTGGAATGTCCCAAGTATTCTTGTGTTACCTGGAATTCTACCATCAACGGCGTATGCCGCATTGCTCCGAATAAAGGGCTGTAAGGTTCACGCGGCTGAAAGTCAATCGGCCCGTTTTTCACTTGCACGATGACGTTGTCGAGGAATTTTCCGTCAAGTGGTTGGAATTCCAAATAAGCCTGTTTGGCACGGTCGCTGTCCGAAGGACTGTACACAAACGCACGCCACATTACGATGCCTCCGTAAGGTTTCAAGGCTTCGGCCATCATGTTGGCACCCTCGGCATGTGTGCGGTGGTAATCACACGGACCTGGCTGTCCTTCGGAATTGGCTTTCACCAAGAATCCGCCGAAGTCAGGTATCAGGCTGTAGATTTCGTGTACCTTTGTTTTCCACCAGGCTGCTACATCTTTATTGAGCGGGTCGGCGGTAGGAAGTTTGCCTAAAACCATGGGAGAAGCGAAATTTACCGACAAATACACCTTTATATTATAAGGGCGGAAAATATCGGCAAGGGCTTTTACCTTTTGCAGGTAAGCGGTGCTCAGCATCTCGGGCGAAGCGTTGACGTTGTTCAGCACTGTAGCGTTGATGCCGATAGAGGCATTGGCACGCGCATACGCTTCGTAACGGGGAGAGACCGTAGCCGGAAGTTCTTCCCATTTCCAAAGTGAATGGCCTGCATATCCCCGTTCGATTGTACCGTCGAGATTATCCCAATGGTTCAAGATGCGCACATCGTATGCGGGGCTTTCGCTGATGTGGAGCGAGCGTGTATCGGCATTCATCGCCTGAAGCCGGAGCAAGTGGTAAGCGGCGTAAAGCAAGCCGGCTTCGGAAGCGGCACCCAGTACCGTTTCGTTTCCGGAGGTACGGATGGTGTATCCTTCACGTCCTAAAGCCGTGTGTTCGGCATCGCTGAAAAGTTGCAACGAAACCGGACCACCTTTCCATGTCCGTTTCAGTTCGGCTTGAGCTACATCTAATACGGGCGAATGCAACAGGCATTTCACCGTTGCGTTCGCCGTCGTATCCTGGCGGAGCCAGAGGCGGCTTCCGTTTTCAGCCCGAAGCCATCCTCCGCCTGCCAGCAAACATATACTTAAAACCAATAAACGTATCATTCGCCTCCTCCGTCGATGGTGATGATATTGCCTTCTGCGTCATATTCCAGTTCTACGACTTTCAAGCTGCGCAGCCAAGTCTTTCCGCCCGATGGAACGCAATCGTGATGGAAGAGATACCATTTGCCCTTGTATTCCACGATGGCATGATGGGTAGTCCAGCCTACTACAGGAGTCAGAATTACGCCTTGGTAAGTGAACGGCCCGTATGGGTTGTCTCCCGTAGCATAACAGAGGAAATGGGTGTCTCCCGTAGAATACGACAAATAATACTTGCCGTTGTATTTGTGCATCCACGATGCTTCGAAGAAGCGGTGCGGGTCATTGGCTTTCAACGGATTCCCTTCTTTATCAAGAATCAGTACAGGGCGTGGGTCTTCGGCGAACTGCATCATGTCGTCGCGGAGCTTCACTACGCGTCCGGGGATGGCGGGTTCGTCGCCTTCGGGCAGGTATGCGCTTTCCAATGCCTTATTGTCACGGTAACGTTGCAACTGACCTCCCCAGATACCTCCGAAATAGATGTAATGAGTTCCGTCATCGTCGCAGAAGACAGCCGGGTCGATGCTATAGCTTCCCCAAATCGGATTTGCTTCGGGGATGAACGGGCCTTCGGGCTTGTCGCTGATGGCTACGCCCAAGCGGAAAATGTCGTTGCGGTCTTTCAAGGGGAAGTACATATAGTATTTGCCGTTCTTGAACGCTACGTCGCAGTCCCAAAGTTGGCGTCCCGCCCAAGGCACGTCTTCTGTTCTCAGTACGATGCCGTGGTCTACGATTTCACCGTTCATTACATCATCGGTAGAGAACACGTGATAGTCTTTCATATTGAAATGGTCGCCGTTATCATTTTCGGGAACGCCGCTTTCCCAGTCGTGCGAAGGATAGATGTAAACTCTTTCGTTGAATACGTGAACCGACGGGTCTGCCATATAGTCGTTAGGAACTAAGTATCTTGCTTCTTTTTTCATACGTTTAAGTTTTTAGGTTGGTTATTAAATTAATTGATGGTTGTGTTTTGTGGGCTATTTTTGTGCATTCGCTTTTTCTTCTATCACTTCTTTTACCCAAGGTTTCGGTTGATAGTTACGGTCGAAGAGCAACGGGTAATCTTTACGTCCGCGGATGGGGAATCCGTTTTTCCAAGAATCGCCGTCGCTGACTCCCCATGCAGTCACGCGGTCTACGATGTCGGCGTGTTTTTCGAACAATTCAAAGAATTGCTTCATGCGGGCATTCCATGCTTGCGATACCGAGTCGGGCAATTCGTTGGGGTAGGGGTTCAATGCCTTCTTGAAAGCTACGGTATCCGAGATGTTGGCGGTGCGCGAAACCGTAGGCAGGGCACTCATATCCCATTCGGTAATCATAACCTTTACTCCTTCTTTGGCGAAGGCCAGCATACTCTTTTCGAATTCTTCAATCTTCGGATAGTCCATACCCATATGGCCTTGCATGCCTACCGCGTCGATGCGCAAGCCCTTTTCTTTCAGGCTGCGGATGAGTTTCACCACTCCTTCGCGGCGGCCCGGGTTATCCATGCCGTAGTCGTTATAGTAAAGCTCGATGGTAGAGTCGGCTTCGTGTGCGTATTGGAATGCCAGCGGGATAAATTCTTCGCCTAAGATTTCGTAGAACTTGCTCTTGCGGTATGACCCGTCTTCGATGATGGCTTCATTTACTACGTCCCAACCTTTCAGTTTGCCTTTAAAGTGCTGCACCACTGTGGTGATATGGGTCTTCATGCGTTGTTTCAGGACTTCGGGCGAAACATTCTTCCCGTTTTTGTCAACGCAGAACCATTCCGGGCATTGTGAGTGCCAAATCAGTACGTGTCCTGTCATCGTCAGTCCGTTTTCTTCTCCGAACTTCACGAAATTGTCGGCATCGTTGAATGTGAATCGGCCTTCTTCAGGCTGCACTTCTTCCATTTTCATACAGTTTTCTGCCACGATGGCGTTGAAGTGCTTTTTTACGATATTGGTAGCGTTGGTGTCCAGTCCTGCCACTTGGCGTACGTTCAGTGCCGTTCCCATCAGGAATTGGTCGGCCGAAACGTCTTTCAGAGTCAATCCTTTGTCGGCACTGGTTTGTGTTCCTCCACAAGCGGCTGTAAGTGCTGCCAATAGGATAGCGGATGCGATGTGTTTTACTTTCATGGGTTTGTACGTTTTTAAGTTGTTAATAATAAAGTTTTAATAATCTTGTTTGCTTCGGCGTTCTGCCAGTTCCGCCTGCATCTTTTCGTTATACTTCTTGGTGATGGGGTAGAAGAACAAAGCCACTACACCTACAAAGAAAGTTGCCGCAGGAATCAGGCTTGAAGACAGGATGATGCCATGGATAGCGTTTTCACTCTGTGCCACGCCTACGCCCGATACATAGCCGAAGCCGGAGAGCAGGAATCCGAGGATGGCACCGCCTATGCCTAAACCGGCTTTCAGCGCGAATACCACGCCGGCAAAGGTAAAGCCTGTGGCACGGCGGTAATGGATGTATTCCGAATGGTCTGCCACATCGGCAATCATCGCCCAAAGCAACGGAACAGTAGGAGCGTATGCCAAGCTCTTCAGGAAGTTCAGGAAGAACATCAGTTCGATGTTGTCTTTAGCCGGGAAATAGAACAGGGCGGTAAAGATGGCGGTCAATGCCAGGCAAACGATGAAAGTGTTCTTCTTTCCGTATCTGTTGGCAAGGAAGTTGGAAAGCAAAATCACGCCGAAGAACTGAACCAGCGCACCCAGCATATTGAACACGCCGAAACCTACTTCGTATGCTTTGTCGGGCGAACTGACTATCAGTCCGAACGCGTTTAATATATGATAACCTATTGAATCCTGTGCTTCGGCGGATACTAATCCGAGGCGGTCGAGGAACGCATACAATGCGCCCGCGTCTACATAATGCTCGAAGTAATAGTTCATTGCGCTTCCCCACATGGCGAGGGTGATGAACACGAACAATGTCAGCACGAACATCGCACGCCAAGGAATGCTTCCGAATATATCCTTGATGTCTTCGCGGATATTGGTCTTTTGGCTTGCCGGAGGGGTGATACGCTCTTTGGCGGAGAATGCGGCAATGGCGAGGAAGATGAAACCTACAACGGCGAACAGGCTTATCGTGCACAGCCAGCCATGTCCCTTATCACCGTCCGTCGAGAACTTGCCTACCAAAGGCAGGGTCAAGCCTTGTACGACAAATTGCCCGATGGTGGAGAAAATGAAACGCACGGAAGTGATGCTGGTTCGTTCTTTGATGTCTGCCGACATCACACCGCCTAAAGAAGAATAAGGAGTGTTGTTGAACGAGTACATAGTCATCAACAGCGTGTACGAGATTGTGGCGTATAAGGCGACGAGGCCTTTATCTTCGATGCCCGGATTGTAGAATGCCAGCACGTAGAAGACCATGAAGGGGATGGCTGTCCATAATACCCACGGCCGGTATTTGCCCCATTTGGTTTGTGTGCGGTCGGAAAGGATACCTACCGTCGGGTCGACGAAAGCGTCCACGATGCGTGCCACTAACATGACGGTACCCGCAATGGCTCCTTCTAATCCGAATACATCGGTGTAAAACTTAGTTTGGTAAATCATCATCATCTGGAACACGAGGTTCGCAGAGCAGTCTCCTAATCCATAGCCGATTTTCTCAGCCATCGAGACTTTTTGATTTGGTAATGTACTCATGGTATGTTTGATTTTTAAGTTGGTTAGTTTTTAATCGTTATTTAAATATATGTGTAAGGCGGTCTATTAAGTAAGGAGAAGAAGCCTTTGCCTCGCCAATCACGGCGAAGCAAAGACAAAGTAATAAAACTAACCCTAACTTAATATTCAACCTATTTGTTTTCATTCCTTCGTTTTTAAGGTTTTTGATACATTGCAAATGTATAGAAAGTTTTCCAATTATCCATTCATAAATGATTCTAAAACTTTTCTCCATGAAACATCACTCCTTCGAAATGTTACAAATATTATCACGTATGTTACATTTTATGATATAAAACATAAAACGCTTTTCTGTAGCTTGTTTTCTCCCGTGTGTTTCGCAATTGTCTGAAAGGGGATGGAATCATCTCTTCCGCAAGGTATGGAGGCGAGCGGATTTTGTCTGGTTTTATCGATGCAATAGGCCGGTTTTTTACGTTTTTTAGGATGAATCGTGGAAAGCGGTTTTCTGGAAGCTGATTATTGTGTGAATGTTTTTTAAATATGTAGCGTTTATTTAAATGTTTTCTTATTTTTGTCATCGTTCTAATATCAAGTAAAACCGAATGGAAACACAAAGGCGCATGAGCAAGTGGATTAAATGGAGCATTATCCTTATCGTAGTGGCTGGGTTGACGGTGCTGGGCATCCGTACCTTCACGCCGCGTGAGAACGAGGATTTGAGTGAGGTGGAGCAGGAAAAGCCTACCGGCAAGAAACAGGTGCTGAACGTAAACGCGCAAATCGTCCGTCCGCATATGTTGACCGATAAGCTTTTCGTGAGCGGCAAGCTGATTCCCGATGAAGAGGTAGACCTTTCTTTTGAGACTTCGGGCAAGATAGTGGACATTAATTTTCAAGAGGGAACAATGGTGAGCGAAGGCCAGTTGCTTGCGAAGGTAAATGATAGCCAGCTTCAAGCCCAATTGGCACGTCTGGAGGCGCAGATGCCTTTGGCAGAAGACCGCGTGTTCCGCCAAAACGCCTTGCTCCAGCGCGATGCCGTAAGTAAAGAGGCTTACGAGCAGGTGAAGACCGAGCTTGCCACTCTCCATGCCGATATAGAGAACGTGCGTGCCACGATTGACATGACCGAACTCCGTGCGCCTTTCGATGGGGTCATCGGCTTGCGTCAGGTAAGTATGGGTGCATACGCCTCGCCCACGACCGTTATCGCCAAGTTAACGAAAATCAAGCCGATTAAAGTGGAGTTTGCCGTACCCGAACGCTATGCGCGCAAGATACGGAAAGGTACGAAACTTTCGTTCAAGGTAGAAGGGCATTTGGATGCCTTTGAAGCGGAAGTGTACGCCATGGAGTCGAGCATCGACCCAGAAACCCATGCCTTGACTGTGCGGGCGATTTATCCGAACACCCGTGCTGAATTGCTTCCGGGACGTTATGCTGATGTCGAGTTACGCCAAAGCGAGATACAGGATGCCATTGCCATCCCTTCGGAAGCCATTGTGCCCGAAATGGGACAGAACAAGGTATTCGTTTACCGTTCGGGAGTAGCGATGCCCGTCGATGTGGAGATAGGCATCCGCACCGAAGCTGAAGTGCAAATACTCCGAGGTTTGGCAGCAGGAGACACCATCCTGACTTCCGGTACCTTGCAACTCCGCACGGGAATGCCCGTTAAATTGGATAACATCAACTAAATCCCGCCTGCCTTATGAACATTTCCGAACTCAGCATTCGTAGGCCGGTACTTGCTACCGTACTTACCATTATCATCCTGCTTTTCGGGTTGATAGGCTATACTACTTTGGGCGTGCGCGAATATCCTTCGGTAGATAATCCGATTATTTCCGTGACGTGCAGTTATTCGGGAGCCAATGCCGATGTCATCGAGAATCAGATAACCGAGCCTTTGGAACAGAACATCAACGGCATTCCGGGCATCCGTTCGCTCTCCAGCGTGAGCCAGCAAGGGCAGAGCCGCATCACCGTAGAGTTTGAATTATCGGTCGACCTGGAAACAGCGGCAAATGACGTGCGCGATAAGGTTTCGCGTGCTCAGCGTTACCTTCCTCGCGATTGCGACCCTCCTACGGTTTCGAAAGCCGATGCCGATGCCAGCCCTATCCTGATGGTAGCTATCCAGAGCAATAACCGCTCGCTTTTGGAATTGAGCGAGATAGCCGACCTCACCGTAAAAGAGCAGCTTCAGACTATTTCCGATGTAAGTAGCGTGTCGATATGGGGAGAGAAGCGTTATTCGATGCGCTTGTGGCTCGACCCTGTGAAAATGGCAGGTTATGGCATTACGCCCGTCGATGTGAAGAGTGCAATGGACAATGAGAATGTGGAATTGCCTTCGGGTAGCATTGAAGGGAATACCGTGGAACTGACTTTACGCACCATGGGGCAGATGCATACCGCCGATGAATTCAACAATGTGGTCATCAAGGAAGTAGACGGGCAGGTCATCCGCCTGAGCGACATCGGTTATGCTGAATTGGGTGCCGCCGACATCAAGAGCTACATGAAAATGAACGGGGTGCCGATGGTAGGCGTGGTGGTTATTCCTCAACCCGGTGCAAACCACATCGAGATAGCCGATGCCGTATATGAGCGTATGGAGCAAATGGAAAAAGACCTGCCCGATGATGTGGAATATACCTACGGATTCGATAATACCCGCTTCATCCGCGCTTCTATTGCCGAAGTGGAAAGCACGGTGTACGAAGCCTTCTTCTTGGTGATTGTCATCATCTTCCTCTTCTTGCGCGACTGGCGCGTAACCTTGATTCCGATTATCGTGATTCCGGTATCGCTTATCGGTGCGTTCTTCATCATGTATGTGGCTGGATTCTCTATTAACGTATTGACCATGTTGGCGGTGGTGCTTTCGGTGGGATTGGTGGTAGACGATGCCATTGTGATGACCGAAAACATTTATATCCGCATCGAGCGGGGCATGGAGCCTTTCGAAGCGGGCATCGAAGGAGCAAAAGAAATCTTCTTTGCCGTGGTGTCTACTACCATCACCCTCGTTGCGGTATTCCTTCCTATCGTGTTCATGGAAGGTACCAGCGGGCGCCTGTTCCGCGAGTTCAGCTTTGTTGTGGCTGGTTCGGTGCTTATCTCCGCTTTTGCCGCCCTCACTTTTACTCCGATGCTTGCCACTAAACTTTTGAAGAAACATGAAAAGCAAAGCTGGTTCTACCGCAAGACCGAACCGTTCTTCGAAGGGATGAATTATTGGTATTCCCGAGGGCTGGGCGCATTTTTGAGACACAGGTATTGGGCAATTGTATTCACCTTAGTCACATTAGTACTTATCGGGGTGTTTTGGACGCATATCCCGGCAGAAATGGCTCCTTTGGAAGACCGTTCGAAAATCACCATCAATACCCGTGGGGCAGAAGGCGCAAGCTACGAGTATATCCGCGATTATACCGAAGATATCAATTTGCTGGTCGATTCGCTCATCCCCGATGCCGAAGCCGTAACCGCCCGTGTGTCGAGCGGAAGCGGAAATATCCAGATAACCTTGAAGGATATCAGCGAGCGTGATTATAGCCAAATGGAAGTGGCGGAACAACTTTCGCAAGCCATCAAGACCAAGACCAAGGCGCGTGCTTTCGTGCAACAACAGTCCTCGTTCGGTGGGCGAAGGAGCAGTATGCCCGTACAATACGTGCTTCAGGCAGTAAGCATCGAGAAGCTGGAAAAAGTATTGCCCGCTTTCTTAAACAAGGTGTACGATAATCCGACTTTCCAAATGGCGGATGTCGACTTGAAGTTCAGTAGTCCTGAAATGCAGGTCAATATCAACCGCGATAAGGCTGGAACCATGGGCGTGAGTGTGCGCGACATTGCCGAAACCCTGCAATACGGGTTGAGCGGCCAGCGCATGGGCTATTTTTATATGAACGGCAAGCAATACGAGATATTGGGGCAAATCAACCGCCAGCAGCGCAACCAGCCCGCTAACATCCGCTCCATTTATATAAGGAGTGACAAAGGCGAGATGATTCAACTGGATAACCTCGTAGAGTTTGTGGAATCCATCACTCCGCCCAAGCTTTATCACTACAACCGTTTTATCTCCGCTACGGTATCGGCTGGGCTTGCCGAAGGAAAGACCATCGGGCAAGGATTGGACGAAATGGACAAGATTGCCGCCGAGACCTTAGACGAAACCTTCCGCACTGCACTTTCGGGCGACTCGAAAGACTATCGGGAAAGTTCGTCCAGCTTGATGTTCGCCTTCATCTTGGCGTTGGCATTGATTTACCTGATTCTTGCGGCACAGTTCGAGAGTTTCAAAGACCCGCTCATTATTATGCTCACCGTGCCTCTTGCCATTGCCGGAGCGTTGATATTCATGTATTTCGGCGATATCACGATGAATATCTTCAGCCAAATCGGTATCATCATGCTTATCGGCTTGGTAGCAAAGAACGGTATCTTGATTGTGGAGTTTGCCAACCAGAAGCAAGAGGCGGGAGAGGACAAGATGCAAGCCATCCGCGATGCCGCCCTGCAACGCTTGCGCCCCATCCTGATGACCAGTGCCGCCACGGTGTTGGGGCTTATCCCCTTGGCTTTCGCTACAGGCGAAGGTGCCAACCAACGTATCGCCATGGGTACGGCAGTAGTAGGAGGCATGTTGGTATCTACTTTCCTTACCATGTTCATCGTGCCAGCCATTTATTCGTATATATCTACAGACCGAAATAAAACAAAGAACGTATGAAGCAGATTCTTATCCTGATAGTAACCGTCTTTGCCGCGCTTCCCCTTCGGGCGCAATACGAATACACCTTGCAGCAATGCTTGGAAGAAGGCTTGCTGAACAACTATTCGCTCCGCATCTCGCGCAACGAAGAGCAGATAAGCAAGAACAACGCCACCTTGGGCAACGCGGGCTACTTGCCTACGGTAGACTTCACCGCGGGATATACCGGCGACCTGAACAGCTCCGATTCGAAACTCCGTGCGGACGGAAGCACGGCATCGGAGCGCAACGTGCTCGACCATACCCTTGATGCGGGGATTGACTTGAACTGGACTATCTTCGACGGATTCAACATCTCTACCACCTATAAGCAATTGCAGGAACTGGAGCGTCAAGGAGCCACCAACACGCGGATTGCGATAGAAGACTTCATCGCCACCCTTACCGCCGAGTATTACAATTACATCCAGCAAGAAATCCGTCTGAAGAACTTCCGCTATGCTGTATCGCTCTCGAAAGAACGTTTGCGCATCGTGGAGGAGCGGTATCACATCGGGAATTTTTCGCGTTTGGATTACCAGCAAGCCATGGTGGATTTCAATGCCGACAGTGCCCAATACATGAAGCAACAAGAACTGGTGCACACTTCGCGCATCAACCTCAATGAACTGATGGCGAATAAAGACGTAGACCGCCCCATCCGGGTGCGTGATTCGGTTATCGACCTGAACCGTATCTTGGATTTCGACGAGCTTTGGAATGCCACCTTGAATACCAATGCCAACTTGCTGCATGCCGACCAAAACACGGTCTTGGCTCAGTTGGACTACAAAAAAGTGCTCTCGCGCAATTATCCTTACCTGCGCCTGAATGCGGGCTACGGCTATACCTTTAATAAATACGATGTAAATGCCACCCGCCAGCGGAGCAATTGGGGATTCAGCGGAGGCGTCACCATCGGCTTCAACATCTTCG
Source organism: uncultured Bacteroides sp. (assembly GCA_949296855.1). Classification (GTDB taxonomy): domain Bacteria; phylum Bacteroidota; class Bacteroidia; order Bacteroidales; family Bacteroidaceae; genus Phocaeicola. The sequence continues at coordinate 46,492 of CASFRN010000159.1, forward strand.
ACGGGAACCGCAAGCGCGAGAAGCGTAATGCTAGTCTTGCCATCCGCAATGCCCAGTTGGAGCGCGAGCAAGTGGAGCAAGCCCTCCGTGCCGACTTGAGCAACCTGTGGCAGGCATACCGCAACAACCTCCGCCTGCTCCACTTGGAACGCGAAAACCTCATAGCCGCCAAAGAGAACCACGAGATAGCCAAGGAGCGTTATCTGCTGGGCGACTTGTCTGGAATCGAGATGCGTGAAGCCCAGAAAAGCCTTCTTGATGCCGAAGAGCGCATCCTTTCCGCCGAGTACGACACGAAGATGTGCGAAATATCGCTCTTGCAACTCAGCGGGAAGGTGACGGTGTACTTGAAGTAACAAAAGAACTGACATGGACAGGACCGGGCAACCCGTTTGGCTTTCCAAAAGAGACAGAAGCGTATGCGGGTATTCATAAAACAAATCCTCCCGAAAGCGTCTGATGCGGATGCTTTCGGAAGGATTCGTTTCATTCGGCGTTACCAGCCGCTGTAACCTTTTGTCGGTTCGCCGGGATAGTACCAGCCGTAACCGTTATCAGCATATGTCCAATCGGTTCCATATTCACCTGGATTATTGGGGCCGTATGGATAATTTAAATAAAAATACATATATCTTTTAGGATAAAACTTTATATTGTATGACTTCAACCATAGGGGGATTTCTCCAGATCCGTCAGTTATATAAATTGTTGCAGAGGTGCATGGCCTTAATACTTCTAAATATGCAGCATTAGAACCTTTAAGTTCAATGCGGGTTAATGCTGTACATCCTTCTAATGATGATACGAAATTACTGGTTACTAAGTGTGTCAAGGCTGAATATCCAGATAAATCTCCACCACCTCCGGAGAAATATTGTAATGTATTTTTAAAAGGCGGTACATAATTTCCATAGGGTAAATCCCAATTTTTTAATGTAAGGTGAGTAAGAGATGTTAATGTATTGTATATAAGTTCACTTGAATTGTAAAAACTTCGAGTTTTATTACTGCATATTAATGTAGTCAAGTTCTCATTACCTTCACAATTCATGACTCGTAATCTGGAAGCGTTGGTGATGGAAATAGTGTTCAGTTGCAGGTTCTGGGCGCTATTGATGGCATCCAATTCTTCGCAATCGGTTATGGTAAGTTGAGTCAGGTTGCTACAAGAGTTTGCATGAATCGTTTTTAATTTCGGGCAATTATTTACTTTCAAATGCGTTAACTTAGAGCACCTGTCAAGCGTGAGTTCGGTAATGCCTGCCATGGAAACAGATAGGTTTTCGTCTAATTGCGGACAGTCTGAACAGTCGAGGCTATAAGGCGTACCCATGTTTATTAAGACATTTTGCAAGTTTGGGGAATTGCAAGCTTTAATCCTAATGACATTATCTCCCCATCGGGAGCTTGGGCTGAAGTCAAGAACGGTGGCTTGCGTATTGTTTAATACAATGTGTTCTTCATAATTGGGGGGATTTTCAAAACAATTGACGAACTGCAAGCTTCCGTCCAAAGGGTTATTTTCGCATTGTACGGTATTTAGTCTCGGACAATCAATGAATTTCATTTGCCTCAATTGCGAATTGTTGCAGATAACGCCTTCTAGATTGGGGCAGTTTTCGAAAGTCAACGAAGTGATGTTGTTGTCGCTTACATTCAGCCAATACAGTTCCGGACAGTTTTTGAAGGTGATGCTTCCGTTCAGGTTGTTATTGGTTAACCTTAATTCCGCAACACATATTGTTAGAAATAAATTTAAAATACTGAGTAATAATATATTACCCAGTATTTTGCCATGTCAGAAGATTCACTTAACTTAGTGTTGCAATAAAAATCAAACAAATCTTCATCAGGCATGGC
>CASFRN010000160.1 GCA_949296855.1 uncultured Bacteroides sp.
AATATATATTTATATATAATATAATTTATACGTGTAACTTTTCTTTTTTGAACCGCTCTTATGAAAGTTCGATTTTAGTAATTGTAATAATTGTAATTGTAACGATTTGTAACGCTTTGCAGTTACGTGCCGTTATCATCTCTGGGTCAGCTATGACATCACTCATTGGAAAATTCAAAAGGCTCTCAAAACATTCTGTTTGCCATGCACGATATGTGATTTAGAATGTGTACATTTGCATCAAAACATAAAATGTAAGGTAGCTTATGTCAACTGTAATATACCCCTCCCCTATTTTCGGGCCGGTGCATAGCCGCCGGTTGGGAGTTTCGTTAGGAATCAACTTGCTTCCCGCCGACGGGAAGTGCTGTACGTTCGATTGCATTTATTGCGAATGCGGATACAATAAAGACCGCCGTCCCCGCCTCAAGCTTCCTACGCGTGAGGAAGTGCGCCGGGCTTTGGAACAACGTCTGATGGATATGCAGGCGAACGGTCCTGCCCCCGATGTGCTGACCTTTGCGGGAAACGGAGAGCCTACGCTTCATCCGCATTTTAAGGAAATCATCGAAGACACCATTGCCTTGCGCGACCGCTATTTCCCTGACGCGAAGATTAGCGTATTGAGCAATTCCACCCAGATACACCGCCCGGAAGTGTTCGAAGCGTTAAGCCGTGTGGACAATAACATCTTGAAGCTGGACACGGTGGACGAAGCTTATATCGGCAAGGTAGACCGTCCGACAGGACCGTATGACGTAAGCCGCATCATTCAGGGAATGAAAGCTTTCCGTGGCAATCTGATTATCCAGACCATGTTCTTGAAAGGGAAAACCGATGAGGGCGAGGATGTGGACAATACCTCAGACGCTTTTGTGCTTCCCTGGTTGGAGGCGGTAAAAGAAATCGCTCCCCGTCAGGTGATGATTTATACGATAGACCGCGAGACGCCCGATAGCTTCCTGCAAAAAGCCACCCATGAGGAGCTCGACCGCATCGTATCTCTCTTGGAGCAGGCAGGCATCCGGGCAAGTGCTTCGTACTGAAAAGTGCGGCATGCGCATATACTTGCATCCGGGCATGCAACTATATGCGCCGGGCGATGCATATAGCTGCATCCGTCGGGGGAGATATATGCGTTTTCATCCCCGCCTGATTGTGTGGAGAGAGGAAGGCTGCACAGGCATCGGTCGTGAGGGCATAATATCCTTAAAGAAGTTTAACAAAAGCGTGTTTATAACCGATTTATTTGTTATTTTGCACCAAATTAGGGAAAGAAGTGAACAGACTGCACATAGATACATGCCCGCTTTGCGGAAAGAGCCATTTCGAGAAGGTGATGACCTGCACCGACCACTATGCCACAAATGAACCGTTTGACATTTGCAGGTGTGTGGCGTGCGGTTTTCTTTTTACGCAAGACGCGCCCGACGAGAGCGAGATTGGGAGGTATTACGAATCGCCCGATTACATCTCGCATACAGATACGCGACGCGGGCTTGCCAACCGTCTGTACCATTATGTAAGGCAATACATGCTTCGCCGGAAAGCCCACCTCATCAAGCGGTGTTGCGGCCTGAGCCGGGGACGTTTGCTGGATATCGGTACAGGTACGGGGTATTTCCCTCACTTCATGCAAGAGCGTGGCTGGCGGGTTTCAGCCATCGAGAAAAGTCCGCAGGCAAGGGCTTTCGCACACGAGCATTTCGGCTTGGAGGCGGATGCGCCCGAAGCGTTGGATACATACGAAGCGAAATCATTTGATGTAGTAACGTTATGGCACGTAATGGAACATTTGCAGCACCTCAATGAGACGTGGGAACGGCTTTATTCCATCTTGGACGACCGGGGCATTCTGGTCATAGCCGTACCCAATCCGACTTCGTCCGATGCGCGGCATTATAAGGAGATGTGGGCGGCATACGATGTGCCAAGGCATTTGTGGCATTTCACACCTGCCGTGATGCAGCAGTTCGGAGCCAAGCATGGATTTATCTTGACGGAGCGGCATCCGATGCCGTTCGATGCTTTTTATGTATCGATGCTTTCGGAGAAATACTGCAAGAGCGGCGTTCCTTTCCTGAAAGGAATGGCGGAAGGGGCGGAAGCAGGGCTGGCTTCTTTGATGAAGAAGGAACGGAGCAGTTCCATGATTTATGTATTTCAGAAAAAAGTGAAGGCATGAGCAGGCGGACGAAAGCATCTTTTGATATGCAATTCATTACATCCAGCATCAGTACCATGTTGGTATTGGTTTTGCTGGGGACGGTTGTTTTTTTCGTGATGGCGGCAAACAACCTTTCGGTGTATGTACGCGAGAACATTGCTTTCTCTATCTTGATAAGCGATGACATGAAAGAGGCGGACATCCTCCGGTATCAGAAGGAGCTGAATCAGGAAGCGTATGTCAAGCAGACTTCGTACATCTCGAAGCAACAGGCTTTGGAAGAGCAGACCGAAGCCATGGGTACCGACCCGGCTGAGTTCTTGGGCTATAATCCGTTTACGGCATCGATTGAGGTAAAGCTGAATGCCGAGTACGCCAATTCGGACAGCATCGCATGGATTAAGGACGGGATTCTTTCGCATAAAGGTGTGCTGGAAATCAATTATCCGCAAGACTTGCTGGATGCCGTCAACCGGAATATCCGTAAGGTCAGTGTGGTGCTGCTAGGGCTTGCCGCCTTGTTGACACTGATATCTTTTGCCTTGATAAACAATACGATAAGGCTCACCATTTATTCCAAACGTTTCCTGATACATACCATGAAGCTGGTAGGGGCAAGCTGGTCGTTCATCCGGCGTCCGTTCCTGATGCGTAATGTGTGGGTAGGCATGCTGGCGGGGGCTGCCGCCGATGCGGCATTAATCGGGCTTGCGTATGCTTTGGTAAAATACGAGCCTGATTTGTTGGCGGTTATAACGCCGGGAGTGATGATAGTTGTCATGGTTTCGGTGTTTATATTCGGGGTGGTAATCACTTCCCTTTGTGCGCTGATATCCATTAACCGGTATCTCCGCATGAAAACGAATGAGTTGTATTATAATTAATTTCATAACATTTTATTTATACGGTATGGATAAAAAGAACTTTGCCTTTGATAAGACCAATTTCAAGCTCTTGGCGATAGGAATGGTCGTGATTATCATCGGATTCCTGCTGATGTCGGGTCCCGGTTCGACTGAAACGGCATTCGAGCCTGACATATTCAGCGTACGCCGCATCAAAGTGGCGCCTGCGGTTTGTTTCTTGGGATTTGTCTTTATGATTTACGGAATACTCCACAAGCCGAAAGACCAGGCAGAGGACACTAAAAGCGAAGGGAAGTGATGGAAGGGGATTTGAACGTATTTCAGACCATCATCATTGCGATAGTAGAAGGGCTGACCGAGTTTTTGCCGGTATCTTCTACGGGTCACATGATTATCACCCAGCACGTGTTGGGAGTGGAAAGCACCGAGTTTGTAAAAGCATTTACGTTTATCATCCAGTTTGGAGCCATTCTGTCGGTGGTATGTTTGTATTGGAAACGTTTTTTCCGCCTCAACCATACGCCTGCACCTGAAGGGGCTTCGGCACTTAAACGCTTTCTTCATACCTACGATTTTTACTGGAAGCTGTTTGTCGCTTTTATCCCGGCGGCTGTATTGGGGCTTTTGTTCAG
>CASFRN010000161.1 GCA_949296855.1 uncultured Bacteroides sp.
TAGATGCGGGCAGGAAGCAACAGCTTGTTTCCGCCACTAACGGTAAACTCACCATAATCATACCGGTATCCGCTATGGTTCGTACATTCTTCCTCCAGCACGGGCGAAAGCATGTTCTTGGCAACCAGCTTCTGCACCGTAGCGTCCGCCGTACCGCTTTGTGGACGAATCCACGTCCATTCGCGGTGCAGCCCTCCCGCGTCGCGGGTCTTGCTGGAGAGCACGTCGGCGTATGCGTAAGTGTACTCTTCTTCTTCGGTAAACGAAGCGCCGGTCTCCTTGTCGTAGGTCTCCACTTCCTTGCGGTAGAACGGGGCATTGCCCAGCTGCCGCCAGGTGGCGGTGAAGAAATCAAGCCGCGATGCCGTTACGGGGATGAAATGGGAGCCGCCGAACGGGTTCTGGTAATCATACCCCATAATGCCGCTGCCTCCCGGAAGCCAGGTGCGCCTTTCGCGCCGGACGAGCTTGTACTCCTGTCCGTCGCTTTCATAATCCGACTGCTCCTTCAGCAGGTTGTACCGGAAAGGCTGCAGGTCATAATAAAGCACCTGCCCGAAATAGCGGGGATGCTCGAAGAACAGCGTGTCGGACGGTCCCGGCTCATAGATGTCATACTTGTATACCGTCCGCCCCTCGCAGTCCGCGGGAGAACAGTCACCGCCTGTGCCTTTCATGTAATATACAGCCACTTCGGGATAGACTACAGACGGGCGCCCGTCCAGCAGACGGCGGAAATTGAACGCGCTGAAGGTGCAGGAGAACTCCCACTTCCTTCCAAGTTCTTCGGCCGACGGGCGGAACACATCATAAAACGACTGATGCTTGCCGTCCGGATCCAGCCCTTTCACCATATACGGCAGGAACATGGGAATTTCACTGTTCGCTTCAAAACTCATATAAGTCTCGGCGGTAGGGTCTGCAACCGGTTCTCCGGCACCGCTATGGATATAGTGGCCGCCTCCTTCCGTGCCTGCCGATTCGTATTGGGTAAGCCCGTAGCGGTAACAACGCCGTCCGCTGCACGCGCCGTCGGCCGTATAATCGGCTATTTCCTTAATGCGGAAACCTGCCGCCGCAGCCTTTACCCGACGGTTTTTGTCGGGAATATAATCGCCCGAAGCGTCCGTATGGCTCCAGAATTCATGGTTTTCGAACGTAAACTCCGTATATCCGCCGGTGGGATAAACCAGCCTCTTCAACAGGCAATGGCTCGCGGCATCCGACGGGGCACGGAAGTTCACAGAAGCGTTCGTGAGTTTCACCTTGTCGAACGGCGATACATCGCCGTTGTCTTTTGCCAACTCACGGACATAACCCCCTCCGGATAAAGCCCGCGATACGTCAAACTCCATAAACAGGTTCAGGTTGGCGATGCCGGCCTGGCTTCCTGCCGTATTCAGATACCCCCAATGGTCTGTACCGTTAAAATGGTAATTCGTACCGGCATACTCGCAACCGTAGGTCTCGGATGTGCTTCCGTCGCTTCCGGTCAGGGTCACACTGTCGAGCGTGCCGCATTTCAACCCGGAGCCAAGCACCGAAGTCCACATATCAGACTGATGCTGAGCGAAATCAATCTCGCGTATAAGCGTATTCCCGTCCAAAATACGGATACGGTCGGCATAATTGTAGGCAGCCGTACCGGCACTGTCCGTATAGTCTATCCGGATGCTGGTGGCACCGTAATTGATGGCTGTAAGCAACTTCATGCGGTAGGCATATTGCCGGGTTTGCGTATCATAAGATACGTCGAACATATCCGGGCCTGTATTCGCTTCATAAGAATACACATGATGGAACCTTACCGCCGGTTCCTGCTGCTGCCGCCCATGGGTCGGCTCAAGGGTCTTACCGTAAACGAAAGTAATCGGCTCTTGCGAATACGGCAAGCGGATGGAGGTCAGTTGCCACGACACGTATGCGGTGCCGTAAGGCGTAACGGTAGCGCCCGGACCGGTGTAAGAAACGTCCGCGCCCGCAAAGTCATACTCGATGCCCTTTTCGTCTATGACCTGAAAGGCGGTAATGTCATTACCCGAACTGGTATGGCTGATTTTCACTTTCCTCCCGTCGGATACAGTATATTGGATTTTGCCTTGACTGCTTTTGATGATGACGAAATCGAACGAGCTTCCGTCGGGCAATACCACCGAGAACGGGTCGTATTTCAGATTCAGCTGTTCCGGAATATACCCTCCGGTAACTGTGAAATAGGATTCCGCCAACTCGTCTGTATCCAGTTCAAACCCTGCCCTTTCATCGGGCATCCCCTCAATGCTCCGTGAAATGCAGCTGCTTACCGACAACGCCCAGCCGCGCCCGAACACATCGTAGTTATAACCCGGGCTGACCGGGGAAGGGCTGTAACGCAACGCCAGCGGAAGCCGGTAACCGTGATGGTTGATTTCGAACAACGGGATGGATATGTCGGGCACTCCCGTTCCGGGATTTACAGCCACACTGCCATACCGCTTGAATGCCTCCGCCTGCGGGGAGGTGGGAACTGAGGGGACTTGATAAGACAAGTCCTCTTGCGCGCATACCGCCGGTACCGACAGGCAGCCCGCCAATAACGAGAAAACGAATTGTCGTAAATGTCTTTTCATGATCTTTCTTTTTTAATGTATTAAATGACTGATAAATAAACCGGAAACGGAATGTAACGCGCGCATCTTACATTCCCTCTCCCTTAGAGCCTGTTTAAATTTTCCGATAAAGTTGTATTAAGTAGCTGTTCATAATTAGCTTATATCAAGTGTCTGTTGGGAAACGCAGATTAACGCAAATTTTCGCAAATAATAAATTTAATCTGCGTGAATCTGCGAAAATCTGCATTTCTTTAATTTTGTACACTTACTTATCAGGTCTCTTTTGAGTTTGTTTCCGGTCTGTTTTCCCGATTTTATGCGTCAGATAGCCCGCGATCCTCCTTATAAAATCAGAAGAACATCCTCGAAAGCAATCCTCAAAATAAACCTGAGCAAAAGTTAAACAGGCTCTTAAAGAAACGATTTGCCTGTAGCCTTACGGCTCTATAAGCCCATCGCCTGAACGCCCAGTGCGCCCGCCAATGCGGACAACGCTGCAATCAGCACCTTGATAAGGATGCCCCCTACAGATTTCTTTCCTTTTTCTGCCATGCCTTTACACCTCCTTTCTAAAATCATACGGCAAAAGTAGAGGTTTGCCGATAAGCCAGCCGGCTACTGATGCCCGGCAGACCGCAACGGTACGAAACGGAACGGACTTTAACCGTCTGTTAACAAATCGCTTACGGTGTATCCAGGTATTTTACAATCAGCCTTACCTGCCTGCGGGTAAAGCTGCGGTCGTTCTTGCTCTCGGAACCGCTGTAGAGCTGGCTGTACAGGCCGGGACAGAGGCGTATCCATTTGTTCAGCTTGTGCATAGCACCAGATTCCGACAAATAAGGGAAATAGAGCCGCGCCAATTCACGCTTGGGATACGGCTTGATTTCAAAGGCTTTTTCTTCCTGAGCGCCTTCAAACTCAATGCTTGGTACTTCTTTCATAACGGATATGGTTTTACAGGTCGGGCAGTGCACCATTGCCGCTGCCTTGATGCTGCAAAACAACAAAAAAGGGAAGATACGGATGTGGCGTTTTTGTACACCTGTCCGGCACAAACCGCCCGCCGGCGGCTTATACGCCACATCATGTGTGCAATTCCGGTTTTAACGTATTTTCAGCATTTGCAGGCCGATGGCATATTTTCATGCTGCCGTCCTCTCCATTCGTAGTAACGAACGGATGCCTTTCCGGACGAAACCGACTCTGTTTTATATTCCAGCCCGCGGAACGTATATTCCGCCAGCCGGAACGTATATTCCGCGGGCTGGAACATACATTCCGCCAGCCGGAATGTAAAATGAAGCCTACTCCGGACAGAAATGCAAACGGGTAGCAACACAAATTCAGCCGTATGCAAGCAAAAAAATAGGGAGACACAAAAATATTTGTTACTTTTGCACCAACGACCAACAACAGATACGCCATGCGCATAGGATTCGATGCCAAAAGAGCCATACAGAACTTCACGGGACTGGGTAACTACAGCCGTTACCTGATAGAAGCCTTGTGCCGCCACTATCCGGAAAACGAGTACCTGCTGTTTGCGCCCGCATACCGGGCAAGCCGGCAACTCGACGCAATGCTTTCACGCTGCCCTTCGCTCGGATTCCGTTATCCGGAGGGGATGTGGAAACACGCCAAACCGCTCTGGCGGACTTTCGGCATCACCCGCCGGTTGGCAAATGAACAGATTGACATTTACCACGGGCTAAGCAACGAACTGCCGCTCAACGTCTGGAAACAAAAGAGGGCAAAGAGCATCGTCACCGTACACGACTTGATTTTCATACGCTACCCCCAATACTACCAGCCCGCCGACCGCTGGCTGTATACCTACAAATACGGGAAGTCGTGCCGGAACGCCGATGCCATCGTGGCTATCAGCGAATGCACCAAACGCGACATCGTAAGCTATTTTCACATCGACCCTGCCAAGATACATACCATCTACCAAGGATGCGACCCTTCCTTCGCCCTGCCCGCCAGCGAAGCGGCAAAGCAAGAGGTGAAGGAGCGGTATCAATTGCCGGAACGCTACGTGCTCAACGTAGGGAGCATAGAGGAACGGAAGAATGCACTGCTCGCCGTAGAAGCGATGCTCCGCGTGCCCGAAGAAGTCCATCTGGTCATCGTAGGGAAACGCACTCCTTATACCGGGAAAGTGGAACGTTTCATCGAAACGAACCGATTGCAGGGCAGGGTCCACCTGCTTCACGACGTCGCTTTCCGCCACCTGCCGGCACTCTACCAACAGGCGGAAGTGTTCGTTTACCCGTCCCGTTTCGAAGGGTTCGGCATTCCCGTCTTAGAAGCGCTCCATTCGCTTGTGCCTGTCATAGCCGCCACCGGCTCTTGCCTGGAAGAAGCGGGAGGGCCCGACTCCATTTACGTCTGCCCGGACGACGTATCGGGCATGGCATCCGCCTTGAACCGCCTGCTGGACAACCCCGGCGAAAGGCACAACAGAGCCGGGCTTGGCAAACGCTTCGCCGCACGCTTTTCCGAGGAACGGCAAGCGGAGCAATTAATCAACTTATACCAATCACTGTTAGCAGCGCAGCCATGAAAATCGTCATAGCACCCGAATTCCGTCCGTTAAGAAAGGACATCGAAGACATTTCCCGCCTGTTCGGTTCGCCGGAAGGGAAAACCGTCTACGAAGGCAGAAACTCCATCCGGAACTTCATCCTGCAAGGAGTGCCCGTTACCATCAAGCGGTTCAAGCGGGTAAACATCGCCCAACAAATCGCTTATACGTTCTTCAAGAGCACCAAGGCGGAACGCGCGTACCGGTATGCCAGCCTGTTCAGGCAAAGAGGCATCAACACGCCACGGGAAATTGCCTACGTGGAAGATTACGAACACGGCCTGTTCACCACCGGCTATTTCCTTTCGGACACCTGCCCCGACCCTCCCGCCTTTCCCGCACTGGTGCTGGAGCCGGACTTCGACAGGCAATTAGCGTCCGACTTAGCACGCTTCGTCGTAAAGATGCACAGCAAAGGCATCGTGCACGGCGACCTGAACTTAGGCAATTTCCTGTTCCGCCAGAATCCGGAAGACGGGCATTTCTCGTTTACCGTAATCGACATCAACCGCTCGACGTTCTACAGCGGGTATCCCGGCAAAGCGGCGTGCCTGAAAAACCTGAGCACCCTCACCCACCGCAGAGACCTGTTCCAGTTCATGGTTTCCGAATACGCGCGGGCAAGGGAATGGGACGAAGAAGAAACGCTGCGCGGCGCGGCCGTATGGCTGGAAAGACTGGAAGCCAAGCACGAACGCAAGCAACGAATCAAGAAACTTTTTAAATGACAAGCCTATGATACCTAAAGTCATTCACTTTTGCTGGTTGAGCGGAGACCCTTACCCAGCCCCCATCAAGAAATGCATGAAAACCTGGAAGAAGGTGATGCCCGACTATACGTGCAAGCTGTGGAGCCTGGAGAATTTCGGCCTCGCTTCCGCCCCGCAATTTGTGCAAGACGCCGTAAAAGCGCGCAAATGGGCGTTTGCCGCCGACTATATCCGCATGTACGCCCTTTATACGGAAGGCGGGTTCTACTTGGATTCGGACGTAAAGATACTGAAACGTTTCGACGATTTCCTGGCATACGATTTTGTATCGAGCATGGAGCACCATCCCAGCCAATTGGAAAAGACAGGCTCTATCCACGCCATCGCTTCCGACGGCAGCCGGATAGGCGAAGGGTACATATCGGGTATGCAGATACAAGCCGCCGTCATGGGAGCGCAACCCGGATGCCCGTTCGTAAAAGAAGTGCTCGACTGGTATCAATCGAAGGCTTTCTCGAAAGAACTGCCCGCCGATATGTTCTCGCCGCTGATTTACGCGCGGATAGCCGAAAAATACGGATTCCGCTACATCGACGCCGACCAAGACCTGGCGGGAAACATGAAGATATTCCGCTCGGAAATCTTTGCGGGAAACAAGCACGAGGCCACTCCCGCTTCGTATGCCATCCACTATTGCGCGCACAGCTGGAAATCTTCCGCCGCGGAAAGGCTATGGGAAGCGCTCAAGCGGCTAATCGGATAACCCTTACGAAAATACACCCGGAAACATGGAAAACAAATGTACGTTCAGCATCGTGACGGTAGCTTACAATTGTGCAAGCACTATCAAGAAAACCATAGAAAGCGTGATGCAGCAAGACTATGCCGCCAAAGAATACATCCTCATCGACGGAGGATCTACCGACGGGACAGCCGGACTGATCAAGACTTACGAGAAAGACTTAGCCTACTGGTGCTCGGAACCGGACGGAGGCATCTATCAAGGCATGAACAAAGGAATCGCGCAAGCGAAAGGCGAATGGATTATCTTCATGAACGCGGGAGACACTTTCGCCGGACCGCACGTGCTGAGCGACATCGCCTCTTATATAAATAAAGGAGGGTACGACATTGTTTACGGAGACATCCTGACCGGGAAAGACGGCGAGCCGAAGCTGAAACCTGCCTCTGAGCCTTGCAACAAGCAACGGATGTACTTCTGCCACCAAGCGGCTTTCACGCGGGCCGCCTTGCTGAAACAAACGCCATTCGACACTCGGTTCTGCATGTCGGCAGACTTCCATTTCTTCAAACGCTGTTACCTGTCGGGCTGCCGTTTCCGCCACGTGCCTGTCACCGTAGCGGTCTACGATTCGCACGGAGTGTCGAACAGGCAACGCGTCAAAGGACTCCGCGACAACATCCGCGTCGTCAAGGAACTCGACAAAGGATGGGATAAAATCAAGTTTCTCCTGAAGCTGTATTATGTCATCGGCTGGATTAAGCTGACCAAGCCGGCGGGCCGCTAAACGTTTCCGTTTTGCCTCCGCTCCCATTCTGCTTTCGTCCGCTTCCAGCGGTTGTGGCTCCAAAGCCAGTAGGCGGGCTCGCGGCGTATCATCTCTTCCAGCATAGCGGCGTAACGGTCGGTAAGGCCGTAATCGGGATAATCTTCGGGCGAAACGGTCATCCGCTTCAAGTCGCAATGGTAATATCCCCGCTTCACCCGCTTCACATCGGCAAAGTAAACGACAGCCCCTACCTGCTTGCCTATCTGTTCGGTCCCGATAAAGAACGAAGTGTCGCGGTGCAGGAACTTGGTCCAATGATGCACGCTGTTCCACTTAGGAGCCTGGTCGGCTATAAACCCAATCATGGTAGGTTGCTTCTGCCGCTTCAAGGTAATGATGCGGCGCAGCGTTTCCTTCATCGGGATGCACTCCCCCCCGAAACGGTTGCGGAGATAAAGAAACAGCTTATCAAACGCCTTATTATACAAAGGATGGTAAATCTGCCCGCAGTGCACGTGCGCCGGATACCAGCAAGCCAATGAGGCAATCCACTCCCAGTTGCAATAATGCCCCAAATAGATGAAGCCGAAATTCTTCCCCGCCGTTTGTAAGTCGGCAACCATTTCATCCGCGCCCGAAAAGGTCATACGCTTCATGACCTGTTTCCTCGGCATGGAAAACAGCTTGAGGTTCTCTACCGCACAATCGCAAAAGAAACGGTAAAACTTCTTTTCGATGCGGGTGATTTCTTCCGGAGCCTTTTCGGGAAACGACCCTTCTAAGTTCTTGCGCACAACCTTCCTGCGGTAACGCACGACATAGTAAAGCGGGAAATACAATACATCGGACACCACATACAAGACAGGCAAGGGTATCAGCGACAAAAGGAACCATCCGCAAAAAATAAAATAATATAATAATTTCATAGAGGCTGCTTTATTTCGGTTTACGGGGCAAAACTACAAAAAAATCCATTACCTTTGCAAATTATTAAACATTCCATGCTACCGACATGAAAGAATTTTTCCAACTGATGCGGCGTTTTGTATCGCCTTATAAGAAATACTTGGGTTGGTCAATCGTGTTAAACGTATTGTCCGCCGTTTTCAACATCTTCTCTTTTTCCCTGTTGATTCCTATCCTGAACATCCTGTTCAAGACCGGAACCAACGATAAAGTGTATTCTTTCATGGAATGGGGAAGCGCCAGCCTGAAAGACGTGGCGGTAAACAATTTCTACTATTACACCACACGGCTGATAGACGCTTTCGGCCCTGCCACGACCTTGCTCTTCCTCGGCTTGTTCTTAGGCTTCATGACCTTGCTGAAAACCGCCTGCTACTTCGGCTCGTCAGCCATCATGATACCGCTACGCACCGGCGTGGTAAGAGACATCCGGTTATTGGTATATAAAAAGGTAGTAGAACTGCCCTTGGGCTTCTTCTCCGAAGAACGGAAAGGAGACATCATCGCCCGCATGAGCGGCGACGTGAACGAAGTGGAAACTTCCGTAACCAGTTCATTGGACATGCTTCTCAAGAATCCGATTCTCATCGTTTCCTATTTCACGACACTCATCGTTACCAGCTGGCAGCTCACCTTGTTCACCATTTTAGTACTGCCTACCATGGGATGGGTGATGGGGAAAGTGGGACGCGCGCTGAAACGCCAGTCGCTCGACGCCCAAAACCGCTGGAGCGATACCATGTCGCAACTGGAAGAGACATTAGGCGGACTACGCATCATCAAAGCGTTCATCGCCGAAAAGAAAATGACCGACCGGTTCCAAAAATGCTGCAACGACTACCGCGACGCCGTCAACAAGGTCGCCATCCGCCAGTCTTCCGCACATCCGATGAGCGAATTTTTAGGCACGCTGCTCATCGTTGCCGTACTGTGGTTCGGAGGTTCGCTTATCCTTTCAAGCCATGCGCCGATAGACGCTTCCACGTTCATTTTTTACATGGTCATCCTGTACAGCATCATCAATCCGCTGAAGGAATTCTCGAAAGCCAGCTACAACATCCCGCGCGGACTTGCCTCGATGGAGCGTATCGACAAAATCCTGAAAGCCGAAAACCCGATAAAGGAAACGGCCCACCCTAAAACATTAAACGACCTGCAAGACAAGATAGAGTTTAAAAACATCTCCTTCAGTTACGACGGGAAAAAAGATGTGTTGAAAGACATCAACCTGACCATTCCTAAAGGCAAGACCATCGCGCTCGTAGGGCAATCCGGTTCCGGCAAATCGACCTTAGTCGACCTGCTTCCCCGTTACCACGACGTGCAGAAAGGCAAAATCACCATTGACGGAACCGACATTAAAGACATCAAGATTCACGGCCTCCGCAGCCTGATAGGGAACGTAAACCAAGAAGCTATCCTGTTCAACGATACGTTCTTCAACAACATTGCGTTCGGCGTAGAAAACGCAACCATGGAACAAGTCATTGCCGCCGCTAAAATAGCGAACGCCCACGATTTCATCATGGAAAAGCCAGAAGGATACAACACCAACATCGGAGACAGAGGAAGCAAGCTGTCGGGCGGACAACGCCAACGCATCAGCATCGCGCGCGCCATCCTCAAGAATCCTCCCATCCTGATTTTAGACGAAGCGACTTCCGCCCTCGATACCGAATCGGAACGCCTGGTGCAGGAAGCGTTAGAGCGGTTGATGAAGACACGTACCACCATCGCCATCGCCCACCGCCTGTCTACCATCAAGAATGCAGACGAGATTTACGTATTATACGACGGGAAAATCGTGGAACACGGAACGCACGACGAATTGATACAGAAACAAGGATATTACAAACGGCTGAACGACATGCAGTCACTGGGTTAAAGCACGTATCCGTCCGACAATCACCTCCGGACGGATACCCGCGAGGCAACGGTAATCCTCCCAACGGCAAGGCTTGTTACCATAGATGGAACAGGGGCGGCAAGGCAAATCCAACTGAACGGCGTTCCCTTCCGCCTGGTTCCATCCCATAAAACCGGCATACGGATGTGTGGCCCCCCATACAGATACGACAGGAACGCCGGCCAGCGAAGCCAAATGCATATTTCCCGAATCCATCGCCAGCATCACGTCCAGCTTGCCCATCAATGCCAACTCCTCTTGCATACGCAACCGCCCTACCACGGAAGTGACACGAGGATATTCCCTCTCCCACGCATCCAACACGTCTTTTTCCTTATCGCCTCCACCGAACAGGAAAATACGCGTACCGCCTACCGCAGACAACCGGCTAACCACCTCCCGCTGAAGGGGCAACGGATAAATCTTCCCCCGATGCGCGGCAAAAGGAGCGATGCCAATCCATTTATCTCCCCCCTTATCCCCTATCCAATCCGGCAACTCCGGCGCCGGAGCAAACTCGAAAACCGAAGAGAACTGCAACGGGAACGGATAACCTAACCGCTCAAACGTCTCCAGGTAACGGCGGAAAGAAGACTTTAAAGGAATCTTAAGCTTGCCGGACACCAACCGCCGCTTTTCTTCCCTACCTTTATATATATGACGCACCCGGACACCATCCGCACAAAAGCACAAGCGCAACACCTTGGTACGAAGCACATCGTGCAAATCGGCCACCGCATCAAACTTTTCTTTGCGCAACTCCGAATAAAGGCGCAAGATGCCTTTCAAACCTTTATAGTCTTTTTTTAAATCCACTCCTTTAAAAAGGAGGTTGGAAGGAGCATACGCAAACAACGGTGCCATAACCGACCGGCTCAACACCACCAACCGGTGTTGAGGATAAGCCTTCGCAAATGAATAAAGCACCGGGACAGCCATAGCGACATCTCCCAGTGCCGAAAAACGGACAGCCAATATCTTCGCCATTGCCACTCACTTACTTTTTACCGTAAAGTACGGGATTTAGCGCAGGGTCATTATACATCTTCATCTGTTTATATACCTTCATGTATTTCCGTCCGGCCTCGATATCGGCTATTAACCGGTCGATAGCCGAAGACAAATCTCTCTGCTGTTCCAATAACACTTTCAACTTGGCTTCACATTGCGAGCGGTGAGCCTCTTCCGTATCCGGCCGCTCCACTTCCTTGCCCATGTGGTAAATCTTCAATGCCAAAATAGACAAGCGGTCTACCGCCCACGCCGGACTCTCGGTGTTGATGGCAGCGTCCGGCTGTACTTTCACTTCTTTATACCGGTCTAAAAAATAACTGTCTATCAGCTCCACCAAATCTGTCCGGTCCTGATTCGACTTGTCAATGCGACGTTTCAACGCAAGCGCTTCCACCGGGTCAATCTCCGGATTGCGGATTAAATCTTCCAAATGCCACTGCACCGTATCAATCCAACACTTCAGATACAAATAATATTCGATGGTTTTCACCGGATAAGGATTCACTACCGGAGCATCCACATTGTCTTCTTTATGATAATCGTCAATAACTTGCGCAAATATGGGATTACTCAATTCCGTAAAAGTCATATTGTTTTCGTTTTTATAAGATTAATAACCCAGCCCAAAAAACCAAAAAGGGGTGTCATAACGGAACCCGTTTTATCAAATCAGTTGAACCATTTGGCAAATGTAATGCATTTATATCACATTAAAAAATCCTTCACGTTAAACATTTCTATTTCAAGCATAAAACCAGCCGCTCTATCACCTCCGGATAATATTGATACTCCAACCGATGCACGCGTTCCGCCAGGGTTTCGGGCGTATCTTCAGGCAATACGGGGCATTTGGCCTGGAAAATATAGCTGCCCTCATCGTACCGCTCGTTAATATACTGGATGGTAATGCCGCTCTCTTCCTCTCCCGCCTCTAAAACCGCTTCGTGCACATGCATGCCATACATACCCTTCCCTCCGAACTTCGGAAGCAGGGAAGGGTGTATATTGACAATGCGCTGCGGATAAGCCTGCAAGATGTCACCGGGAATGCGCAACAAGAAACCTGCTAAAACGACAAAGTCTGTTGCGTATTCCCGCAAGACCCGCAATGCCTCTCCCGATGCAAAACCGGCAGAAGCAATTACCCTGCACGGAACATGCAATCGCCCAACCCGATTGATTACTCCGGCGGAAGCACGCGACGCAATGACCACCGCCACTTTTAGCCCTTCCTTCTCTTCAAAATAACGGATAATCCGTTCGGCATTCGTGCCTTCGCCCGAAGCCAAAATTGCGATATTTTTCATATTTTTGTTCTTTTTCGTGCACACAATATATAAAAATGTGCAAAGAAACAACATTTATTTGCCCGAATATTTGTATAGAACAAGAAATATTTAT
Organism: uncultured Bacteroides sp.; assembly: GCA_949296855.1. Lineage (GTDB taxonomy): Bacteria > Bacteroidota > Bacteroidia > Bacteroidales > Bacteroidaceae > Phocaeicola. The sequence goes on from CASFRN010000161.1 coordinate 12,690, forward strand.
TCCTTTGCACCGAAAATTAAACAAATTTATTCTATTTATAAACTTAAAACAAGAAAATTATGTCTGAAATCGCATCAAAAGTACAGAAAATTATCGTTGATAAACTGGGTGTAGAAGAATCAGAAGTCACTCCGACTGCTAGCTTCACAAACGATTTGGGTGCAGACTCTTTGGATACCGTAGAATTGATTATGGAATTCGAAAAAGAATTCGGCATCTCTATCCCTGATGACCAGGCAGAAAAAATCCAGACTGTAGGCGACGCTATCTCTTACATCGAAGCTAACGCAAAATAAGTAATTCTGTATATGGAATTAAAAAGAGTTGTAGTAACAGGTCTTGGTGCGGTTACTCCGGTAGGCAATACGGTTCCCGAATTTTGGGACAACTTGCTGAAAGGGGTAAGCGGAGCAGGGCCTATTACTCATTTTGATGCATCGAAGTTCAAGACCCAGTTCGCTTGCGAAGTGAAGAACTTCAACGCGACTGATTTCATCGACCGCAAAGAAGCCCGTAAAATGGACTTATATACCCAATATGCGGTAGCAGCGGCCAAAGAAGCCGTTACAGACGCCGGTCTTGATACGGAAAAAGAAGACTTGAACAAAATCGGGGTCATCTTAGGCGTAGGCATCGGAGGCATACATACGTTTGAAGAAGAAGTGGCAGGATACGAAAAGACCAAAGACACCATAGGGCCGAAATTCAACCCGTTCTTCATCCCGAAGATGATTGCCGACATCGCTTCCGGACAGATTTCCATCATGTACGGTTTCCACGGACCTAACTTTACAACGACTTCTGCATGCGCTTCTTCTTCGAATGCCATTGCAGACGCATTCAACTATATCCGCTTAGGCAAGGCGAACGTCATCGTAACCGGCGGTGCCGAAGCCGCTATCTTTCCCGCCGGTGTAGGAGGATTCAATGCCATGCATGCGCTTTCCACCCGCAACGATGACCCGCAACGCGCATCCCGCCCGTTCAGCGGAAGCCGTGACGGTTTCGTCATGGGCGAAGGTGCCGGATGCCTGATTCTGGAAGAATTGGAACACGCCAAAGCCCGCGGAGCAAGAATTTATGCAGAACTTGCCGGAGTGGGAGCTTCTGCCGACGCTTATCACCTGACCGCTTCCCATCCCGACGGATTGGGCGCGAAACTGGTGATGAAGAACGCATTGGAAGACGCAGGCATGCAACCGGAAGACATAGACTACATCAATGTACACGGAACTTCTACGCCGGTAGGTGATGTTTCGGAAGTAAAAGCCATCAAGGACGTATTCGGAGAACACGCTTATAAACTGAACATCAGTTCTACCAAATCCATGACGGGACACCTCTTGGGCGCCACCGGAGGAGTAGAGGCTATCGCTTGTGTACTGTCTGTTAAAAACGACATTGTACCGCCGACTATCAACCACGAAGAAGGAGATAACGACGAAAACATCGATTATACCTTAAACTTCACATTCAACAAAGCGCAGGAACGTACCGTTCGTGCAGCATTGAGCAACACGTTCGGTTTCGGCGGACACAATGCATGTGTAATCGTAAAAAAATACACCGAATAAACTGTGTTTGACAAGACAATAAATAAAATAAGACTCCTTTTCCGCAAGGATAAGGAGCCTTATCTTTGTTTTTACCGAATGACGGGATTTTATCCACGGAATATCGACATTTACAAGCAGGCCTTATTGCACAAGTCATCTTCCATAAAAAACGAAAAAGGACGTCCGCTCAATAACGAGCGTTTGGAATTTCTTGGCGATGCGATACTGGATGCCGTAGTAGCCGATATTGTATACAAAAGATTCGAAGGCAAACGGGAAGGATTCCTTACCAATACACGGTCGAAAATCGTGCAAAGAGAAACCCTGAATCATGTAGCCCGGCAAATCGGACTAGACAAATTAGTGAAGTCCAGTTCCCGCCAGTTTTCCCACAACAACTATATGGGCGGCAACGCATTCGAAGCACTGATCGGCGCACTCTATCTAGACCAAGGCTACCGCGCTTGCAAAAAATTCATGGAAGAACGCATCATCAACCAATACTTGGATTTAGAGAAGATTTCGAGGAAGGAAGTCAACTTCAAGTCGAAACTCATCGAATGGAGCCAGAAACACAAGTTTGAAATCGTCTTCAATCTAATCAACCAAGCGGTAGACAAAGACCAAAACCCGATATTCAATACCCAAATATTGGTTGAAAACATTCCGGCTGGTTCAGGAAAAGGATATTCTAAAAAAGAGTCGCAACAAGAAGCTGCCCAAGAGACTTTACTAAAAATAAGGAAAGAACCTAAATTCATCGATGCCATCTTCCAGGCAAAGGCGGAACGGGAAAAAGCGGCAGAGCCGACTTATGATACAGAAGAAAGCCTGCCAGAAGAAGCCTCAACGGAAACAACCGAAAGCGAAACCGTCAGCATCCGTGAGGAAATACTGGCAGAACGCTACGATGACACCGAACGCATCATCGCCGAAGCAGAAGAAGCTGCTTTTCAAGAAGAAATGAATACGAAAGAAAAAGGAAGCGTATCATAATGAATACCCATTATGGCACACCTCCTTTTTTTCATCACATCACTTGCATCAAGCGGAAATAGAAAACAATGATGCATACCAAATCGATAACCAGTGCCACCACCGACCACTTGATAAACAATTTCTTTTTCGTCACCACCCCATAGACAATGCCGATAACCGCCGATACTAAGATACCCGCAGCTACCCCGAACAATCCTTGCACGGCAAGCCCGACAAGTATCAATAGAGCCATGGTAATCAGAATGTTATTTCTCATAAGCGTGTTTTTTAAAGGAGTTATTCCAAGGAGTAAAAAGAAGTTATGCCTTCGGCAGGAGTTAAATGTCAATAGCTTAAGTATTGGCTTCTAACTCCTTGGAATAACTCCTTTTAACTCCTCGCGAAGCGATAACTCCTTATTATATTATAGACTCGCCTTTATCGCCTTTATCACCGCCGAAGTAAACCCGTCGTGTTCCAACGAATTGACTCCCTTGATGGTGATGCCGCCCGGTGTAGTGACCTTCTCAATCTCCAGCGCAGGGTGTGTATCTTCATTGGCAAGCAAGAGGCGTGCGGCTCCTTCTACCGTTTGAGCCACCATCTTCATCGCGTCTTTCGGGCGGATGCCCAATTCCACTCCGGCTTGCATGGCGGCTTGCACATATTTCAGCACGTACGCAATGCCGCACGATGTAAGTGATGTAGCCGCCGCAAATTGCTTTTCTTCTATCAGCATGGCAAGCCCCATTTCGTTGAACAGGCTCAACATCATCTGCACCTGCTCTTCCGAAGCGTTGCGTACGGCTATCAGCGTCATGCTTGCCCGTTCGGAGATAGCGGTATTCGGTATGACCCGAAACATCGGCATCTCCGGCTCAACGAAGTGTGCCAAGTTCTCGAATGTCAATCCGGCGGCTACCGATACCAATATCTGAGGCTGGCGCAAGCGCAAAGGCTTCAATACTTCTTCCATTTTCCAGGGCTTCACCGCTACAATCACCACATCGGCATCCGAAGCCTCCCGGTTGTTCGTGCTCACTTGGATAGCCGGATATTCCGCTTTCAATGCGTCCAGCTTCGGCGTACTGGGATTGGTCACGATAATGTCTTGTTCCCTTACATAATGTCCTTGTGCCAGCCCGCGGGCAATTGCCCCGCCCATATTCCCGGCTCCGATAATCGCAACTTTCATGTTTTATTATTCTTTTTAAAAACGCAGATTTCCGCAAATATCTTTATTCAATAGTTGATAAAATCAAATCTCAATCCGCGTTAATCTGCGGGAATCTGCGTTCTCTACATTATTAACCAATCTATTTACAACGGTTTCGAAAGTTCCTCCAGCGTCTTTCCTTCGTACTCGCAAATGGTCTTTTTGAACGAGTCGGGCAGTTCTACGGGCTCTTTTGTCGCCATGTCATAGCCCACCATCACCGTGCGGCATTGGCATTTCAATACCCCGCTTGCCTTGTTAATGGCACGTTGAAGCAAGGTAAAGCTCTTATGCCCCAAATGGATAACTGTTGTCTCGATATACAAATCATCGGAAAAGAACACCGGAGCCAAGAAATCGGCGTTAATATTGGCTACCACAATACCCAAGTCTCTCCAATTCTTATCGCCGAACACATCACGCATATACGAAGTCTTCGCCAAGTCATAAATGGAGAAATACGATGAATTGTTCATGTGACCGTACTGGTCTACATCGCTAAAACGGATTTGCACCGGCATCACATGCCTGTATGTTAGTTCTGTTGCCATATCATTTAAACTTTGTTCACCTCAAATATATATCTTTTTTCTGATAAACCGCAACAAGTGGAGCATTTATTTCTTATTTTTGCGCACAATGCAACAAAAACAAACAAAAAGCACAAACAATGGAAAAGAAATTAAGCAAAGAAACACTCTGCGTACAAGCAGGGTGGACTCCCAAAAACGGAGAACCGCGCGTAGTGCCCATTTATCAGAGCACAACCTTCAAATATGATGATAGCGACCAAATGGCACGCTTATTCGACTTGAAAGATACTGGTTATTTTTATACTCGCCTGCAAAACCCCACCAACGATGCCGTAGCATCGAAGATTGCCGCACTGGAAGGCGGAGTAGGCGCTATCCTGACTTCATCGGGACAGACCGCCAACTTCTATGCCATCCTGAACATCTGCGAAGCGGGCGACCACTTTGTATGTTCGTCCACTATCTATGGAGGGACATTCAACTTATTTGGTGTCACATTAAAGAAAATGGGTATCGAATGCACCTTTATCGATGCCGATGCGCCCGAAGAAGAAATCGAAAAGGCATTCCGTCCCAACACCAAATGCCTCTTTGGTGAAACCATTTCGAATCCCGGCATCAATGTGCTCGACATCGAAAAGTTCGCCCGCATCGCCCATAAGCATGGTGTGCCTCTGATTGTAGACAATACATTCGCTACCCCTATCAATTGCCGCCCCTTCGAATGGGGAGCCGACATCGTGACCCATTCTACCACGAAATACATGGACGGACATGCCACCAGCGTAGGTGGAGTCATTGTAGATAGCGGCAATTTCGACTGGATGGCTCATGCCGATAAATTCCCCGGACTGACCACTCCCGATGAATCATACCACGGGTTGACCTACGCCAAGGCTTTCGGCAAAATGGCATACATCACCAAAGCAACCGCTCAATTGATGCGTGACTTAGGCGCCATTCCCTCACCCATGAACGCCTTCCTTTTGAATTTAGGCTTGGAGACACTCCATCTGCGTGTGGCACGTCATTGTGCCAATGCCCAAAAGGTAGCCGAATGGCTGGAAGCGAACCCGAAGGTGAAATGGGTGCACTATTGCGGCTTAAAGGGCAACAAATATTACGAATTAGCACAAAAATACCTCCCCAACGGCTCATGCGGCGTCATCGCTTTCGGCTTGAAAGGCACACGTGAAGATGCCGTGAAGTTTATGGATAGCCTGAAGTTGGCCTGCATCGTGACCCACGTGGCAGATGCCCGCACCTGTGTCTTGCATCCGGCAAGCCATACGCACCGCCAACTGAGCGACGAGCAATTGATAGAAGCCGGCGTAGCTCCCGACTTAATCCGCCTCTCGGTAGGCATTGAGAACGTAGACGATATCATCGCTGATTTGGAACAAGCGTTGCAAAATATTTAATTCATCACCCTTCATTGTCATTCTGAACGAAGTGAAGAATCTCGTGTACATCAGCTTGTACATTCGAGATTCTTCACTTCGTTCAGAATGACAAATATTCTCAATTTTCAATTCTCAATTTACATGACTCCCTCCATTTGGTACACCCAACGCATAGACGAAACTTCAGAACTGCTTTCCCATACCAAGACACAGATTAACCGCATCAGCCTCTTGCGTGTCCTCCTTTTCGTGGCGGGCATTGCGGGACTTATCCTGTTTTATAGTTCCGGCACGGGAGCAATTGTGCTGACCCTGTGTTGCACTTTCTTGCCTTTCTTTATCTTGGTAAAAGTGCATAACCGCCTTTATTTCCGCAAAGAACGTTTGGAAGTCCAACTCAAGTTGAATCAAGACGAACTGAAAGGATTGGAAGGCGACTGGTCGGCTTTCGATGAAGGAAGGAAGTTTATCAATCCCGAACATCCTTACTCGTACGACCTCGACCTCTTCGGACGCAAATCGCTCTTCCAAGCCATCGGACGTACCTGCACACACATCGGGAAACAGACCCTTGCCGCATGGATGCAGCATCACCTGACGGAAAAAGACACTATCGAAACCCGTCAAGAAAGCATCCGTGACATGAGCCGACGCACCGAGTTCCGCGAAGCGTTCCGAGTGACAGGCTCGGTAAACCGTGGCACGGACTCCGATGAAGAAGAGATACGCCGCTGGAGCCGGACACCCTCTGTCCTTCAACACCTTTGGTGGGTAAAGCTCTGCCTTTGGGCTGTACCCAGCATCAACGTACTTCTGTTTACATTAGGGCTTTTAGATGTCATTTCATTAAGCTGGTTCGGTATGATGTTTGCCGTTTTCGTTATCCTCAGCTTCGCCCTTATCAAGCGGGTCACCCTCATTCAGGAAGCCTACGGAGAAAAGCTGAAGACCCTGAACCGCTATGCCAAGCTCATCGCTTTAGCCAAGCAAGAGACGTGGGAAGCCCCTGCCTTGCACGAGTTGACCGATAAACTGGACATCAACGGACACTCTCCCGCCGAAGCCTTGATGCAACTTTCTAAGGAACTGGACCGCCTCGACTTACGCAATAACCAACTCTTGTATGTCATTTTAGAAGGAAGCCTATTCTTCCAGCTACGCCAAATCGTGCGCATCGAACGCTGGAAAGAACGTTACGGAATGTATCTGATGAACTGGCTCGAAGCGGTAGGCGAACTCGATGCAATCTGCTCGCTCGGCACCTTTGCTTATAACCATCCGGCATACACCTATCCCACAATAGCCGACGAACCTTTCCGCTTCCTCGCAAAAAACATGGGGCATCCGCTTATGCCCGAAACCCAATGCGTGAAGAATGACGCTACCATCCCTTCTCGCCCTTTCTTCCTCATCATTACCGGAGCCAACATGGCGGGCAAAAGCACTTATCTCCGCACCATCGGCGTGAATTACCTCTTGGCGTGCATGGGTTGCCCCGTATGTTGCGAAAGCCTTACCCTCTACCCTGCCCAACTCATCACCAGCCTACGCACCACCGATTCGCTCTCGGATAACGAATCGTATTTCTTTGCCGAACTGAAACGCCTGAAACGCATCATTGATTTGCTGAACGAAGGCAACGAACTCTTTATCATCCTCGACGAGATATTAAAAGGAACGAACTCAGCAGATAAGCAAAAAGGTTCGCTTGACCTTATCCGCCAGTTCATGCGCCTTAAGGCGGATGGCATCATCGCCACCCACGATCTCTTGTTAGGCACACTTGCCGGACAATTCCCCAACGAAATCCGCAACTATTGTTTCGAAGCCGACATCACCGATAACGAACTGACCTTCTCCTACCGCCTGCGTGAAGGCGTAGCACAAAATATGAACGCCTGCTTCCTGATGAAGAAGATGGGAATCACGATTGAAAATTAAGAATGAAGAAACGACGTTCGGCTATAGCCAATTCCATACGGGCGAAGCGATTCTTCATTCTTAATTCTTCATTCTTCATTTTCAAAGGTTCGCTTTCAGCACTTTGGCGGCTTCTTCTCCCATTGCCTTATAACCTGCGGCATTGGGATGCAACCAATCATATTGATAATCGGCACGGAGCTGGGTGGGCTTGGCAGGGTCGCGCAACACCTTATCGAAGTCGATGACCGCATCAAACTTGCCACTCGTGCGAATCCATTCGTTTACCGTCTGACGGGCTGCTTCGTGAAAATAAGACCAATAATCCGTATGACCTATCGGTGTAATTGTTCCGCCATATACTTTCAACCCTTTGGCACGCGCCTTCTCGATAAACAATTCGTAAGCCTCAATCAATTTTTGTGCCGTTTGTTCGGAGTTCTTGCTTCCGCCTATATCATTAATGCCTTCAAAGATAAGGATGCCGGTCAATCCCCGTTGCCCCATAATGTCGCGGTCGAAACGCTTCACGGCTGGTTCGCTCAAGCCTCCCGCAAGCACACAGTTACCGCCGATGCCTAAGTTCAGGATACCGACTTCGCCGCCAAACGCTTCGGCGCACACGTCAGTCCAGCGGTTTTGCTTATCGGTAGTCGTGCCTCGCCCGTCCGTAATCGAATTGCCCAAGGCAGCGATGCATGGTTTGCCTGACACCTTCACGTCGATAGCGGCAATGCTATACCAGTGCTCCAATTGTTCTGCCACGACAAATTCTTTTTTCGGGTTCGACTTGCCTTCCATGATATACGAAGTAGTACGCGAACCGCGATGAGAAGTGGCGTTCTTCGGCGTTTCCCCATAATAAACCGTAATAGAAAGCAGTTGCAAAGGCTTCAAGTCGTACTCCAACGGGTCGCAGAACACGGCTTTTCCCGCTTCGATGGTCACATTCTTTTTACCGTCAAATTTCAGGTAAGTAGCCGTTTTAGGATTAATGTTCTTGCCGTCGAGCGCATCGGCGATATAAACCGATTGGATTTCCACCGGCTGGCTGCTCAATTCATTGGATAACTGCACACGGATTTCCTTGCCTCCCAAAGACACGTGTACGATTTGACGGACCGAATTGCCGGTCAATGTGGTTTTCTTCGGCATATCGCCCGCTCCAGTCCATTCGGGAGCCGATGCCCATGTACCCGTCCAGTTGTCTGCCGATGCCGTAAATACAGCCATCAAGCAACATAGCAATGTAAGAATCTTTTTCATATCTATTATTTTTAAATGTTAGGTTACTGTTCCGAATCTGTCATATCATGCGCTTTTGCTTTTACCGCGCAAGATACGAAAAAAACGCAGAGACGCAAAGATACAAAGGAAATATTCCTGCAAACCGACGGAATAAAAAGCCGGGGTTATCCTTTCCGTTGCACGATGCGCGCTCCGGCAGGCACACTTTCCGTCACCCAGATGTTTCCTCCGATGGTAGCCCCACGACCGATGGTGATGCGCCCTAAGATAGTGGCATTGGAGTAAACGATGACATCATCTTCCAAGATGGGATGACGGGGGATGCCTTTAATGGGATTCCCGTGTTCGTCGAGCGGGAAACTCTTCGCACCGAGCGTCACCCCTTGATACAGTTTCACATGGTTGCCGATGATACACGTAGCCCCTATCACCACACCCGTACCGTGGTCGATGGTAAAATGACTGCCAATCTTCGCTCCCGGATGGATGTCAATGCCCGTCTCCGAATGTGCCATTTCGGTAATAATGCGGGGGATGAGCGGCACGTTCAGCGCATAAAGCTCGTGGGCAATGCGGTAGTTCGTGATGGCACGGATGATGGGATAACAGCAAATGATTTCACCGAAGCACGTAGCGGCAGGGTCTCCGTAATAAGCCGCTTCCACATCGGTGGCAAGGATATGGCGGATATGAGGCAAGCGGCTGATGAATTGTGCGGCGATATTGGAAGCGGTGGTACGGCACAGGCTTTCTTCCGGCGATTCGTTCGAAAGCGAGTTCTCGATGCCGAAGCAAAGCCCCGCTTCCACTTGTGCGGTAAGCAAACGGAAAAGTTCTTCTACATTGACACCGATATGGTAGTTCAAGGTACGCCGGTGAATCGTAGAATTGCCGAAATAGCCGGGGAAAAGTATCTCGCGCGCCAAGTCCACGATGCGCCGCAACGAATGGGCAGAAGGCAGTGGTTCGCCGTCTTTGTACTGATGGAAAAGCCCTTCGTACGATTCGGGCGCGGAAAGCTCGCTGACAGCTTGGTTTAAGATAGGGGTGTAGTCGGATGTCATATTGCCAAACGATTTAATGATTCGTGAGCAAATGTACGAATTATATCAGAAAGCAGAAAGCCAAAAGCGAACAATTATAGTTACACGGTATAAGATACGTTCCTAACAGCGACGAATAGAATAAAGCGGAAACGCCGATACATCCTACTGCGCCGTACTTTCAATCTCAGTCCTTGCATAATCCTAATAGGGTAGTCCTACAGGACTGACTATGAAAAACAGCAGTCCTACTGCAACCGGACTAACGATGTAATATTACCCCTTTTCTTTTTTTTACCGTAAGTATATTCCACGGATTTAAGTTGTAACTTAAACACCCGCCTCACTCCAACGTAACCGTACGCACTTCTACCTCATCGGCATGCAGAAAGACACTTGCCGACTCGCGGAACTTCTCCACCGACTCGGTAGTAAGGAAACGGCACGCCCCGCCGGTTTCGCACCGGGTACGTATTTCGGGATGGCGCGCCAGATAATCCTTCAGGCTCGACGCTACATAAGGGCCTTGCTCTACCAGCCGGATATGCGAAGGGGTATAACGGCGGATTTTCTCTATCAGCAGCGGATAATGGGTGCAGCCCAAGATGACGGTATCTATTTCAGGGTCTTGACTGAGCAATTGGTTGAGGTATTTCTGAACGAAATAATCGGCTCCGGGAGAATCGAACTCATTATTCTCTATTAAAGGCACCCATAAAGGACAAGGCACTCCCGCAAGCCGGATGTCGGGATAAAGTTTCTGGATTTCCAAGGGATAAGATTGCGAACGGACGGTACCTTCGGTAGCAAGCAAGCCTACGTGGCGGGTACGAGTCAAAGTCCCGATGCATTCCGCCGTGGGGCGGATTACCCCCAAGACTCTCCGGTTAGGGTCGAGATGGGGCAGATCGTTTTGCTGGATGCTGCGCAAGGCTTTCGCCGAAGCCGTGTTGCAAGCCAAGATTACCAACGGACAACCCAACTCGAACAGCTTACGCACCGCTTGCAGGGTAAATTCATAAACCACTTCGAACGAACGTGTGCCGTAGGGCGTGCGGGCATTGTCGCCTAAGTAAAGGTAATTGTATTGGGGAAGCAATTCGCGTATCTTGCCGAGAATCGTCAGCCCGCCATAGCCGGAATCGAAAACGCCGATAGGTCCTGTGGTTGTCATAATGGTATTAAAATAAATAATGTCATCCTATACGTAGTGAAGAATCTCGTGTGCATAAGCGGATTTATCCGAGACCCTTCACTACGTTCAGGATGACATAAGTTATACTTTATATGCGTAATAGGCTATTAGTTTGCCGGAGCAGCAACTGTAGTGGCAGGAGCCGGAGTAGCGGGCACTGCGGTCAGACTGATACCCAATTTGGTCTTAATGTCGTTGGTAACGTCTTTCGATACGTTTTCATCGATGTAAGGAATGTCGGTACGATTGAGGTCGAACACGTAAGTATATCCTCCGGCTGCACCTACGGCTTTCACCGCATCTTCCATTTTCTTATAGATAGGATCCATCATATCAGCGTATGATTTCTGCAATTGTTGTTGAGCTTCTTGCTGGAACTGGTTTCCTTTTTCCATCATTTCCTGTAATTCTTTCTGGCGGCGTTCCTGAATGTTTTGCGGAAGCGTCTTCTGCTCTTGCTGGTATTCGGCGAATTTCTTGTTGAATTCGTCTGCCGAGCGTTTGATTTCATCCTCGTATTGTTTCTGCAACGCTTGGATATCGGTTTGTGCCTTAGCATACTCCGGCATTACCGGGATAATGTCCATTGATCTGAAGTGCGCGAATTTTTGCGCGAACATACTCATCGGAGCGACGAGCAAAAGTAATAAAGCAATTTTCTTCAACATAATCTTGATTTTCTATTTGTTTGTTATTAATTCTACTTGTTTTAGCATCCGCCTTGCGAACGGATGCAAATATATGAATTTAATTTGAATATCCTAAGCGCGCGAGCACTTCATTGCTGATATCAATGCGCGGAGAAGCGAATATCATGCTCTGCGCCGAGGCACGGTCGATGACGGCATCGTAATTTTCGGCGATGGCAATCTCTTTCACCGCATTGTATATCTGGTCTTGGATAGGCGCAATGAGTTCTTGCTGCTTCTTCATCATCTCACCTTGCGGCCCGAAGTATTTCTGCCGAAGCTCAGCGGCTTCTTTTTCTTTCGCCACCACAGCTTCTTCTTTAGCGGTGCGCTGAGAGGCGGACAAGGAAGCCGCATCTTTCTGATAAGCCTCATACAAAGCTTTGGCTTCGTCGCTCTTGGTTTCTATCTCGCCTTGCCATTGCTTCGACAAGGTTTCCATCTGCCGGTTTGCCTGTTCGTAAGCGGGGATATGCTTCAGGATGAATTCCATATCGACCAAAGCAAACCGCTGCGCCTGAACGGTAAGCACACACACTACAAGCAATGCCGCCGAGAGAATCAATCGTTTCATTTCTTTCATAACTGCAGGTCTTTATAAAGTTAGAATTCTTGCCCGATGATGAAGTGGAACTGGCTTCCGCTATACTGCATCGAACCGTTAATCTTGTCGAATCCGTACGCCCAGTCGATACCCATCATACCAATCATCGGAAGGAAGATGCGGACACCCACACCGGCGGAACGTTTCAGTTGGAAGGGGTTGAACTTCGACACCTCAGTCCATGCGTTACCGGCTTCCACGAAGCCTAAGGCATAGATACTGGTCGAGTTCTCCAACATCAACGGATAGCGCAATTCGGCTCCCAAACGGATGTAAGCGTAGCCTTCGCTTCCGTAAGGAGTCAACGAACCGTTTTCATATCCGCGCAAGGCAATGGTCTCGGACGCATAGTTGTAACTATATCCCGTCATTCCGTCGCCTCCCACGTAGAAGGTTTCGAACGGAGAGCGTTTGTACTTGTTGAAGTGTCCTAAGATACCGAACTCGGCGCGGGTCATGATGACCGGACACTTCTGAATGTCCATCAACGCGGTATAGGTCTTGGCTTTGAATTTCCACTTGTGGTATTCAATCCACTTGAACATACTTGCCGCCTCATCGTAGTTGTCTCTTCCGTAAGTAGAGTAATCTTTCTTGCTGAAGAGCGAATAGGGCGGCGTAATCTGCAACGATGCGCTAAACTCGGATCCCCGGCGCGGGAATATCGGGTTATCGGTTGAGTTACGCGACAAGGTGAGGTTCAAGCTCAAGCTATTGCAATTGCCTGTATTCAGGTATTGTCCGTTGTTCAGCATGATGTAGAGGTAGCTCCAGTCTTTCAGCATGAAGCGTTGGTAAGACAATTCAGCCATGAAAGTGAAATAGTCGTCGGGCCAACGCAAACGTTTTCCCCAACCTACCGAAAAGCCGAACATCTTGATAGACTTGTCGGGGTCGTAATAGGATTCGTAGTTATCGTAATAACCGTAGTTTCCATATCCGTATCCGTACAAGTAATTATAGTAATTGTTCATATAGGCCGAGTTGTAATACTGGCTGCTGATGTCGGTCTGTACAGAGTAGAAGGCGGACACCGAAAGCGAGTTCGGCCGTTTGCCACCGAACCACGGGTCAAGGAACGAAATGCTGTACGCCTGATAGTATTGCCCGTTGGTCTGGCCGCTGATGGTCAGGGTCTGTCCGTCGCCCTGCGGCAGGAATCCGCGGAAGTTGTCGTTCTTACGGAACAGGTTTGCGAACGAGAAGTTGGTGAACTTCAGGCTCAGCTTACCGATGACACCCGTCTGTCCCCATCCGGCGGAGAACTCTACCTGGTCGTTTGCCTTCGATTCCAGCCCCCAGTTAATGTCTACCGTACCGTCTTCGAAATTCGGGCGCACGTCCGGATTGATGTTTTCCGGATTGAAGTGTCCCATTTGGGCGATTTCACGATAGGAACGTTCCAACGCCTCCTTGCTGAACAAATCACCCGGACGGGTACGAAGCTCACGGCGCACCACGTTTTCATACAGACGGTCGTTGCCGTTGATGCGCACATGGCTGATGCTTGCTTGCGGCCCCTCCATCACGCGCATTTCCAAGTCGATGGAGTCGCCGTCGATATTCACTTCCACAGGGTCGACGTTGGCAAACACATATCCGTTATTATAATAGTTATTCTTGATGGCGTCTTCATCGTTCGTAATACGGTCATCCAACAGCTTTTGGTTATAGACATCGCCATGCTTCATCTGCAACTGCTCGTTCAGCAAATCGGAAGGATACACGGTATTTCCCACCCACGTCACGTTGCGCAAATAATATTTATCGCCTTCGTAAATCTTCATGTAGATGTCTACCGTCTTCTCGTCGTATGCGGAAACGCTATCCACTTCAATCATCGCGTCGCGATAACCCAACTCGTTATATTTCTCGATGATTCTCTGCTTATCGCTTTCGTAATTGCCTTGAATGAATTTCTTGGTACGGAAGAGGTTTATCAGCTTGCCTTTTTCATTGGTCTTCTTCATCGTGCGTTTCAGCTTCTTATCGGAAAGCACGGTGTTTCCGTCGATGGTAATCAAGTGTACCTTGACCTTTTCTTTCTTGTCGATATTCACATCCACATACACTTGCTCCTTGTCTTTAGGGTCTTCGCGCTCGATGATGTTGATTTCGGCATTCTTAAAACCTTTCTCGTCGAAATATTTCTTGATGATGATTTTGGCACGGTCTATCATGTTAGGGGTAATCTGCATACCCTTTACCATATTGCCCAACTTTTCCTGCAAATCTTCGCGTTCACCCTTCTTGATTCCGTTGAAATGGATATCGGCGATACGCGGACGTTGAGTCAGTTCGATGCGGAGCCAGATTTTGTTTCCTTCTATCTTGTCGGCAGAGATGCGCACATCCGAGAACAACCCGTGCCGCCAATAGCGTTTTACGGCATCGGTAATGTCGTCACCCGGTACGGTGATGGTCTGTCCTACGGCAAGGCCCGAAATGCCAATCAGCACATAGTCTTCATAGTTTTTCACCCCTTCTACCTTGATGTCGGCAATTTCATATTTCTTAGGAGTCCCGTTATATAAGATGATCGGTTTCTCGCTTTCCGTCACTCCGCTTTCTTGCGCGTGACCGATTGACGGGAAGCAGAAGCACATCGCCCCTACCCATAGAGTAAGAAAAAAACTGTATCGCATCTTTTTTATCGTTTCAATAATTGTTCACTTGTTTTGCCGAATCGGCGTTCTCTTTGTTGATAGTCGTAAATCGCTTTGCATAACTCTTCAGCCTTGAAGTCGGGCCAATAGGTATCGCAAAAATAAAGTTCGGAATAAGCGCATTGCCAAAGCAAATAATTGCTAAGCCGGATTTCGCCGCCCGTGCGTATCAGCAGGTCGGGGTCGGGCATGAAGCTGGTGGCCAAATGGCGGTCGATGGTCTTGTCGGTTATATCGCCTATCTCCAGCTTGCCTTCCACGGCTTCTTCCGCTATCCGCTTTACCGCTTCGGTCAGTTCCCACTTCGAGGAATAGCTCAAAGCCAATACCAAACACATACCGGTATTGGCGGATGTACGCACGATGCATTGGCGCAAACGTTCCGCAACATCCTGAGGCAACTTGTCCATTTCGCCGATGGTGCGGAACCGGATATTGTTTTTCATCAACGTATCTTCTTCAATAGAGTCCATCAGAAGCGCCATCAAGGCAGACACTTCTTCGGCTGGACGCTTCCAGTTTTCCGTAGAAAACGTATAAAGCGTGAGGTATTCCACTCCCAACCGAGCCGCTTCTTCGGCTATGATATGCACCGTTTCGGCACCTGCCTGATGCCCGAACGAACGGACTTGCCCACGCTGTTTCGCCCATCGCCCGTTACCGTCCATGATAATGGCGATGTGTGCCGGAATCCGCGATTTATCTAATAAGTCTTTGTATATCATTGTCGTACCCTTTCTACCATTTAGGAAGGAAACCAAACCGGTTGACTCTTCCTCTGCTCATATATCCGTTATGCCAGATTATCCAAATAAAGTTGTTTTCGTCTACCGCACACGAGTAGCTTCCTTCGCCTAAAGCTTCGCCCTCTTCGTATTTTTCCCGGAAAGAAGCGGGGAAACCCATATGCTGGAGGACGGGCTGCCACGTAAGGCCGTTGTCAGTAGAAGAGAAGAATGTGCCGAACTCGTGACGATAGTCCTTATGCTGGAGGCTATTTACAAATCCTCCGAAAGCATACAGCTTCTTGTCGTAATAAATCATGGTTCCGTCAGCGATGTTCGGGCAACGGCAAGTGTCGACTTGCGTATAATCATAAGCCACCCACGAATCTTCGTTTGTCAGGCGGTTTGCCGCAAAGCCATATTCATTTCCCGTAGCATCACCGTAACTTCCGAACACAACGGCGCGCGCGAAATTCGAGTTATACGAAACAGGCAAGGAGGCAAAGTAGAAACGTTGGTTCATGTCGGGAAAAGCTTCAGCACTTCCGTCTTCGCTCCAAACCGTACCGTCGTACGTTACGAACGTACCGTCTTCGGCACAAGCATACAAGTAAGTGAGGCCGCTTGCCGTGTTGGCATTAGCCAAAAGCTGCTTCAACCGATAGCCTTCGGGGGCGGCCGGTGAAGGCTGTATCGTGCCGTCCGCTAACTCGTACAACGTTCCGCCGGCAAGAAAATAAACAATGCCGTTCCATACCATAGCCGAATAAGAGTCGGTTCCGGCCGGAACATTATCGAGCGCTATCCAGCCGTCCGATTTCCCGTCAGCGGTCACGGAAGTATATTCGATAGCGGGCATGTCCCCGTTTTGTCCGAACACATAGATGCGCCCGTCCGCATAAACCGCTTTCTGGCGGACCAAGCTTCGGGACACGAATGCGTACGGCGATTCGTCCTCACTCCACACCAGTGAGTCGGGGTCTTGCTTATGTACGTTGATTTTCACGTGATAGGCTCTTCCGAGTCTGCCGCTGTACGACATCACCTTGAAAGTAAGCCCTTCGGCAGGAGCTACCGAGAAGTCTATTGAGTCGGTCTCGGTCCAAAGCGTATCGGTAGCTTCTCCTCCCGCTTCCTTTATCTTGCCATATAATATATAAGGTGTATCGGCGGCGATATTGGTTATCACCCTCGAAATGTCGACGCCTACCGGAAGCGAGTCTTTGTTCTCGATAGTCCGGTTCATCTGGTCGATGGTAAAAGGATAGTGACTTAACGTAATGGTATCCATATAGACGGAATCGCTTCCGTCTTTGGCTTGTCCTTTCACTTCGTGATACAATGTCCCCAATGAAAATGAGAAGATGCTCGTCTCATTGGTGTAAATGACTTCCACCGTATCGTCTTTCAAACAGGAAGTCATTGATAAAGAGGCTAAAACTAAACTCGTTACTAATATGGATAAGGATTTCAGCTTCATCATTCAGTATAATCTTTGCATTACAAGTTGCAAAAGTAGAAAGTTTTTTTCGTCTAAAGTACTTTTGTACCAAGTTTTATATAAAATTATGGATAAACTTTACTTTTTTATCTGCGAATCAGGCATTTTGTCGTACGGATTCACATAGTGTGCCGTCATAGACCGGTCTCTCGGTGTGTAACGGCACGAAAAGCCGGCGGGAACCGACGGTGCCTGCACCCCTTTCCCTAACGAAACCGGAACGTGCTCGACATAGATTTCGTCCCATAACCCGGCATCGAGGAAGGATTGGAGCAACCGGCTTCCGCCTTCCACCAATAACGACTGGATTTTCGCTTCGTACAATGCTTGCATCATTTGCGGAAGGATGTCCGTCCCGAAGTCCAACGGGACATAAGCCAGATTGGCCGAACCTTCCTTTGGCGAGGAAGTGAACACCCATGTGGGGGTGCTTCCATCGAACAGGCGAAGCGAAGCGGGGAGCGACGAATTACGGTCGATAACCAACCGGAGCGGATTCTTCCCGTACCATTCCCTTACGGTGAGCGAAGGATTGTCGAGCAAAGCGGTGTTCCTCCCCACCAAAATCGCCTTGTGTTCCGCCCTCAGTTTGTGGACGTACGCCGAAGTAAGAGAAGAAGACAACTTGACGGGACGGCCTTCCTGACGCGTCGCGTCGATAAACCCGTCGGCCGATTGCGCCCATTTCAATGTAATGTAAGGCCGCCTTTGCATATTGAACGTCACGAAACGTTTAATCAAGCCGCGGCATTCATCTTCCAGCACCCCCACTTCCACATCGGCTCCCGCCTCCTGAAGTTTCCTGATACCTCTTCCCGACACCAGCGGAAACGGGTCTACACACCCCACCACCACACGGGGAATGCCCTTCCGGACAATCAGGTCGGCGCAAGGAGGAGTCTTCCCATAGTGAGAGCAAGGCTCCAAGCTCACGTAAAGGGTAGCGCCGCGCAGCAGGCTTTCATCCTTCACCGAAGCGATGGCGTTCACCTCCGCATGCCCTTCCCCGCAACGGACATGATAACCCTCGCCTATGATTTTATCTTTGTACACGATGACCGCCCCCACCATGGGATTGGGAGGCGTGTTGCATAATCCGTTCTGAGCCAGCTGAATGCAGCGGCTCATGTATTTTTCGTCTTGCGTCATGGTCTGTATATGCTTTTCTTTTACTATCTTTGCGTGAAGTTATGGCACACAGATAACACGGATGAGACTGATATTCACAGATTAATTTTTAATATGACCTGTGGGCATCTTATAGAATCTGTGTCATCTGTGTGCTTTTATGATATTAAGTAATTAATGTGCAGCTGCTTATGCATCCTATTTATACTCATATCACCCGTTCGCTTTCCGGCTTGTACCCCGAAGGGGAAGCAAAGGCGTTGGCAAAGGGAATCCTGACCGAAGTGTTCCGTTTCTCCGCCCTCGACCTGTACGCGGGCAAAGATAGGGATTTTTCGGAGAAAGAGCACGGGAAGTTAGAAGATATTCTCGCCCGCTTGCGGAAGTTCGAGCCTTTTCAATACATTACGGGCGAAACTTCTTTCCTCGGATTGCCCCTCTATACGGCTGAAGGCGTACTGATTCCCCGCCCTGAAACCGCCGAGTTAGCAGGCTGGATTGTGTCCGACTACGGAAACCGGAAAGGGCTTCGCGTGCTCGACATCGGCACGGGAAGCGGCTGCATCGCCATCGCGCTGGCAAGACTCTTGCCCCAAGCCGAAGTGGAAGCGTGGGACATTTCGGACGCGGCACTCGCCTTGGCACGGCGGAACGCGGAACGGAACGGAACAGAGGTGAAATGCACGCGGGTGGATGTGCTTTCGCATACACTTCCGGAGGGCTACGCAGATATATGCGTGAGCAATCCTCCCTATATATGCGAGCGGGAAAAAGCGGGCATGGAACGGAACGTGCTCGACTGGGAACCGGGGCAAGCCCTTTTTGTCCCCGATGAAGACCCGCTGCGCTTTTACCGGAAAATAGCGGAAGAAATGAGTAAACGTTTATCGCCCGACGGCGTTTTATATTATGAAATCAACCAAGCATACGGGCGCGAAACGGTGGCCTTGCTCGAAAGCATGGGCTACCACGACGTTGAATTACGCAAAGACCTGTCGGGAAACGACCGTATGGTAAAAGCAAGACGACCATGAAAGAAAACCCGGAAAACGAACTAAGGAACAAGGCAGAAGCCTATTGCGCAAAGACCGAGCGGTGCCCTTTCGAAATGGCTGGCAAACTGGAGCAATGGGGAGCCGACGAAGAAACGCAAAACCGCATCCTCCGCTCGCTAAAGGACAACCGGTTCATCGACACGACACGGTATTGCAAAGCTTTCGTGCGCGACAAATACCGCTTCGCGCACTGGGGAAGGAACAAAATCGCCCAGGCTTTACGCATGAAGCACCTGCCTGCGGAAGACATTGCCGCCGGACTGGAAGAAATAGACGAAGACGAATATAGCCGGATCCTGCGGGAGATGCTGAAGCAGAAGCAGGGACAAGTGACCGGAAGGAACGAATACGAAAAGGCGGTGAAATTGCTCCGTTATGCCATAAGCAAAGGCTTTACGGCAGACGAAGTGAAGCGTTACGTCCATCAGCTGTCCGAAGATGAGTATATGGACTGACTTGCGCGATTTCTTTTTCCCCCGCCTTTGCGTGGCTTGCGGGAAACGCCTATTGAAAGGAGAAGAAGGCTTATGCCTCTACTGTTCTTCTTCATTGCCTTATACCCGCATATATAATAAGGTGGGAAACGAGATGGAACAATGCTTCTGGGGACGTTTCCCCATCGTGCGCGCCTCGTCGCTGTTCTATTACGCAAAAGGCGGAAATGTGGCGCAGGTATTGTATGCCATGAAATACCACAACCGGAAACGTCTTTGCGTCAAGATGGGAGAATGGCTGGGGAGCGCATTGCTCCCAAGCGGCTTTTTCGAAGGGATAGACTACTTGATCCCTGTACCCCTGTTCCGCTCCCGCCAACGCCAAAGAGGATACAACCAAAGTGAACTGCTGGCGCGGGGCATCGCGCAAAAGGCCAGGCTTCCGGTATGCAACGGTGCCTTGTACCGGGTGCGCAACAATGACACGCAGACCCATAAAAGCGGGTATGCCCGCTGGCAAAACGTGCAAGGACTGTTCCGAGTGACCCCCGAAGCGGATTGCCTGAAAGGGAAACACGTCATGCTGGTAGACGATGTGCTGACCACCGGTGCCACGCTGATAGCGTGCGCCGATGCCTTATCCGCCATCGAAGGCATCCGTATCAGCATTGTAACTTTAGCATGGGCAAAATAGAAGTTTTGCAAGTTTTCCATGAAAATATTTCATAATCACATAGGTTTTCCCTACTTTTGCATTTGTTATTTATCAGATAATAAGTTATGAAAGCTTTGGAAAGATTATTTGCAGAAAAATTATTAAAAGTAAAAGCTGTAAAAATCCAACCTGCAAATCCTTTTACATGGGCATCGGGTTGGAAATCCCCTATTTACTGTGACAACCGCAAGACCTTATCATATCCGGCGTTGCGGAACTTTGTCAAATTGGAGTTGTGCCGCATCATCATGGAGCGGTTTGGAGAAGTGGAAGCTATTGCGGGGGTCGCTACAGGTGCTATTCCCCAAGGCGCATTGGTAGCGGAAGAACTGAATCTTCCGTTCGTTTATGTACGTTCAAGCCCTAAAGACCACGGACTGGAGAACCTGATAGAAGGCGAGCTTCGTCCGGGCATGAAGGTCGTAGTAGTGGAAGACTTGATTTCAACAGGAGGAAGCAGCCTGAAAGCCGTAAACGCTATCCGCCAGAACGGATGCAACGTAATCGGCATGGTGGCTTCGTTTACATACGGTTTCGACGTTTCCATCGAGGCCTTCAAAGAAGCTAAAGTAGAACTGGTGACCTTGACCAACTACAATGCCGTATTAGACGCAGCATTGAAAACCAACTACATCGACGAGCAGGATATCCCCATCCTTCAGGCTTGGAGAAAAGACCCGGCCCATTGGACTGGAAAGTAAACAGAGCATGAAAATCGGTCATAGAGACACAAAGGCGCAGAGTATTGTATTTCTTTGCGTCCGTGTGTCTTTATGCTCAATTATATACAACGTATGGTACAATTTGAAAGTAGTGTAAAACACGTTCCTTATACGCAAGAGCGGGTATATGCAAAGCTGGCGGACCTGAATAATCTGGCTTCCGTACGCGAGAGACTGGACGAACTGAAATCGAAATTCCCCGGCAAGGTGGAAGACTTGTCTTTCGACCAAGACTCATTGACATTGAAAGTGCAAGGCATCAGCCTGACGCTCCGCATCATCGAAAGGGATCCGGTGAAGTGCATCAAATTCGAAGGCGACAAGACTCCCATCCCGATGAACTTATGGATACAGATTCTTCCGGCAAGCGACGCGGAAGCAAAAATGAAAGTAACCATCCGGGCCGAAGTCAATGCGTTCATGAAAGCAATGGTTTCCAAGCCCTTACAGGAAGGAGTGGAGAAACTGGCAGATATGCTTGCCTTGATTCCTTATTAATCAAAACTCAAAAGGACTTATGGGACAAAAACTTTGGGAAAAGAACGTACAGGTAAATGCGGAAATCGACCGTTTTACCGTAGGCAGAGACCGTGAGTTAGACCTCTACCTGGCAAAACACGATGTGTTAGGCTCAATGGCTCATATCACGATGCTCGAAAGCATCGGCTTACTAAAGAAAGACGAACTGGATGCCTTATTAGAAGAACTGAAGCGGATTTACGCCACCGCGGAAAAGGGCGGGTTCGTCATCGAAGACGGCATCGAAGATGTCCATTCGCAAGTAGAACTGATGTTGACCCGCAAATTGGGAGACATAGGCAAGAAAATCCATAGCGGACGTTCACGCAACGACCAAGTGCTGGTCGACCTGAAACTATTCACCCGCGAACAATTGAAGCATATAGCGGAAGCGGTTGAAACGCTTTTCCATGTCCTGATTGCGCAAAGCGATAAATACAAAGGCACCTTGATGCCGGGATATACCCACTTGCAAATAGCCATGCCTTCTTCGTTCGGACTTTGGTTTGGCGCGTATGCCGAAAGCTTGGTCGATGATATGTTGTTCTTGCAAGCCGCTTATAAGATGTGTAACCGTAATCCGTTGGGCTCAGCCGCTGGATATGGCTCTTCTTTCCCTTTAGACCGGGAGATGACCACTCGCCTGTTGGGCTTCGACTCGATGAATTACAACGTAGTTTATGCACAGATGGGACGTGGCAAGATGGAGCGCAACGTTGCCTTTGCCTTGGCATCTATTGCTGGAACCGTTTCGAAGATGGCGTTCGACGCATGTATGTTCAGTTGCCAGAACTTCGGTTTCGTCAAACTTCCCGATGAGTGCACCACCGGTTCCAGTATCATGCCGCACAAGAAGAATCCCGATGTGTTCGAACTGACCCGCGCCAAATGCAATAAAATCCAATCTTTGCCCCAGCAAATCATGATGATAATGAACAACCTGCCTTCGGGGTATTTCCGTGATTTGCAGATTATCAAGGAAGTGTTTCTTCCTGCCTTCGAAGAGTTGCTTGATTGCTTGCGGATGTCGGCATACATCATGGAGCGCATTAAGGTAAACGAACACATCTTAGACGATGACAAGTATCTGTATATGTTCAGCGTAGAAGAAGTGAACCGCTTAGCCGCAGAAGGTATGCCGTTCCGCGACGCTTATAAGAAAGTAGGACTGGATATCGAGGCGGGTAAGTTCACTCACACCAAAGAAGTACATCACACCCATGCCGGAAGCATCGGAAACTTATGCAACGATAAAATCGAAGCCCTGATGAATCAAGTCATGAATGGTTTCGATTTCGAGCGTGTAGCGCAAGCCGAGAAAGCGTTATTAGGACGCTGAGACACTTGTTCTTGAAAGAAAAAGCGGAAAATATTTGGAGTATATCACAAAACTCCTTACATTTGCAACCGCAAACGCGGAAATAGCTCAGTTGGTAGAGCACAACCTTGCCAAGGTTGGGGTCGCGAGTTCGAGTCTCGTTTTCCGCTCCTGTTCTTTGTAAGGTTGCTCGAATGGTGGAATCGGTAGACACGAGGGACTTAAAATCCCTTGGCCAGCAATGGCTGTGCGGGTTCAAGTCCCGCTTCGAGTACGTATGACAAAAGCCTCTTGTAAATCGCTTACAAGAGGCTTTCCTATTATCAAGTTATTTCACCAATATTACTCCGCCTTCGGGCTGGATGGTGACTTTCACCTCGGCAGGATTCTTAACTTTCAGTTGCTCCCATTGCAAGGTGCGGTTCTTGGCATCCGAGTAACATGAAACTTCATCACCTTTTTGACACATCGGGAGATTCAATTCCAGCTTTAATGGTTCTTTCTGCGCATTGATGCCGCTGATGTACCAACGGTCTCCGTGACGGCGTGCCAATACCACATACTTGCCCGGATAGCCATCAAGGAATACCGTTTCATCCCACGTAGTCGGCACTTCTTTCAGGAAGTCGAGCGCAGACTGAGGAGCATCGGTCAGATTATTCGGCGTGATGGCGAAGTTCTGTATCGGGTTCTGGAAAAGGACGGCTGTAGCCAGCTGGAAAGCATCAGTAGTCTTGCGGATGGTTCCTCCATCGTTCGTGCGGTTATAGCGTTTGTTCAAGAATGTGCCGCCGAACTCCATGCAGCCCACCGTATTGCGGATGAACGGATGCAGGCAAGCGTTGAAAGCTTCCATGTCGTCGAAGTGCTGGTTGAATATCAGGTTTTCGGATGCCAGCACCGCTTCGCTTCCCACATAGTTAGGATACATCCGTTCCCATCCGCGCGGCAGGGTGCAGCCATGGAAAATAACCATTAGCCCGTAATCGTCCGCATCGCTCAGGATGGCTTCGTACAGGCGCATCGTTTCCTGTTTGTCGCCCCCGAAGAAGTCCACCTTAATACCTTTCACGCCGATTTCCTTCATCCATTTCATTTCCTGCTTGCGGGCGATGGGGTTATCCATACGGTTGGTCGGGCCTTGCACAATGTCGTTCCAATAGCCGCTGGAACTGTACCATAAAAACAGTTCCACGTTTTTCGTGCGGGCGTATTTCACCAGTTCCTCCATCTTTTCACGACCGATGTTCGTGTCCCACCAGTTATCCACCAAAGTATATTTGAATCCCATGGCGGAGGAAAGGTCGATGAAACGCACCTGGTCTTCGTAATTGATGCTGGCGTCTTGCCAGATAATCCAACTCCAAGTGCCTTTCCCATATTGATAAGTATGTTCCGAAGTGAAGCGCGGCTCTACCACATCCCAAGGTACGGTAGTTTCCACAATCGGCTTCAGGTTATCGCCCACGGTGATGGTACGCCACGGCGTGGTGCTCGGCAATGCCAGTCCGGCTGTAGTCGTACCGTTTCCGTTGTTTTCTTCCGGCATGGGGAAAGCGATGGTGAAGAGGCCCTCGGTTGTGGCATCGCTCAGGTGCGAAGCGCAATACCGCGAGTCCACTCCAGTCTCGCTGACCAGTGCCCATCCGTCTTCACCGATGCGGAACAAGGCGGGAAAGGTGAACCCGTGCCCGTATTGCGAACGTTGGGTAAGCGGGGCATCGGCGGTGTATTCCTCTTCGTAGCTGGGCTTAGTTCGCTTCCAGCCTATCATTGCGTCGCTCTGCGGGGTAAGGAAGGTAGTGGTGTACGAAGGGAAGTCGAATCCCGTCGCCTCGCGTTCGATGACGATACTGCCCGTCTCGCCGTAGCGGGGCATCTCGTAGCGGAAGGCGATGTCGTTGTCGCTTACCCGGAACGTCACGTCCACCGGTTTCCCTTCGGCGTTCTCAAGCGTAACGGTCAGTTCGTTGGCTTTGTAATTCACCTCCGAACGCTTGATGCAGTCCATACGGTAGGTTTCCTCCACCGTCCGGCTTTTCTGCCCCTTGTAGGTCATGCCCTTGCTGAAGTCGCCGATATTCGCTACGAACCCCAAAGGCGATTTTTCCAGCATGGCCTTGCCTTTGTAAGTTACGGAATAGGACGGGATACCTCCGTCTACCGACACATCCACTTTGAGTTGCCGGTCAGGGCCGCTCACCGTGGCTTGTTGCGCCCAAGCGGAAGATGCCCCCAGCACGAGAAAAAGTAAAAATGCTTGTTTCTTCATGGTGTTTGATACTGTTATTTAAAGGTTATTTAAAAATACGGAGCTAAGTTAGCCACAAAATTCCGGATATGCAAACGGGCGGAAGCAAAAGGAAGCCCGAAATGCCCTAAAATCTCTGCTTATAAATGTTGTCCATATCAGAATAAAATCGCTATTTTGCAATAATTTACATCATGGAAAAGAATACATACATCCGTTTTGACTGGGGTATTAAACGCTTGCTGCGTGACAAAGCTAACTTAAATCATCGAGATATGGGAATGCAAGTGCATTCAGATTTGGGAAGATGATAAGTACTACCGAGTGGATTTGAAAGCCCGAAACAGCAAAAGTGAAATTATTTTTGTGGAAGTACAAAACTTGCGGAAACTTTATTATTGGGAACGTGTTTTATATGCACGTCACAAACTATCCCGGACCACATTCCACAGGATAATGCCTACAAAGTCTGTTTGATCTATATTTCTTACTTTGACCTGGGCAAGGGGACGGATTACCTTTACTACGGCCAGAACTGCTTCGTGGGCATTCACACGCACGACGGAATTGCTGGTCACTGCCAAAGAGGAGGGGGCTATCGTACAGAAACTGCCGGGTGAAGTGTTCCCTGAGTATTATCTGATACGGGTTAATGAATTCAATCAAGTTGCAAAAACCTCTTTAGAAGAATGGATACAATATCTGAAAACGGGAATTATCAATCCGGACACAACCGCTCCCGGTTCGCCCGAAGCACGTGAAAAATTACGCTATTATGATATGTCGCAAGAAGAAAGGCATGCATACGATGAACATATCAATGCGATTATGATACAAAAACGACGTATTAAGCACAGCCAAACAAGAAGGGCTTGAAGAAGGACGTGCGGAAAGGCAAAAGGAAAATTTAAACAGGCTCTTAAACACTTATTTCTTCTTGCAATGACAATTTAGACGAAATAAACATGGCACTCAAATGAAAATGAGATAGCATCCCGGAGTATTACTACTGAAGTATCTCCAATGTTTGATTGGGACAACAAGACACACATCTCCTTATATAACATTTCAAGACCTGTGATTTTATCGTGGTACTCAGGTGCAGAGGCAAGCATCCCTTCTTTTATCTTGGATAGTTATAAAGAATCGGATGGTTGGAAATTGGTATACAATACCTGTTCGCCGTCCCTTTTAATGCAAGACGGCAAATATTACCTTATCTTTTACAACATCTTTTCAGGAAAACTTCGCGGATATGTTTACAATAAAAACAATGTAACTTCCGGCGACATCACTTTTTGGCAACTCACATTCGATAACCGAACGCGGTATCAAACCTTTCAATGAATCCTACTAAAGCGTTAAGTCGTGGATGGAACGCCTTCGAGGCCGACCCCAAACGACATTTACTTCATTGCCTAATTCCGTGGTAAGTCGCTTTATTCCAAAGACCCTTACAATACCGACCCGATTGTAACGACCCGTACGCTTGCCCCTCAAGTTAAAGAATCGGGAGCCAATACGCCCGCATCGTTGACAAACTGAACAACAAATAGTAATTCGCTAAAAGATTTCAAAAAAATCACATTAATCTCTTCCGCAAGCTTGCAAAACCCAAAAAGGTGATGTAACTTTAAGCACTCATTAACCTAAACATACCGCATGATTAAAGAATTAGACTATAGCATCGTGCCGAAACAGTTCGGACATTGCCTGAACGGGAATTGCAAGCGCGCGGACAAATGCCTGCGCTATCAGGTGACGAAATTCATCACGGAAGACACACGCTACATCAACGTACTCAGCCCGCAATGGAAGCTGACGGGAAAGAAATGCACCGAGTTCTTAGACGACACGCCCGTGAAATACGCATACGGATGGAACAAGATGTTCGACAAGCTGATTCACGAACAAGCGGTGGCGGTAAAGAACGAACTGCTCTACAGCTTCGGGAAAAACCTGTTCTACCGGCTGAAACGCCACGAAAGGCCTTTCACCCCCCAAGCACAAGACTTTGTGCGCAACGTATTCCAACGCCACGGCATCGGGGAAGAGCCTGAATACGACTATTATACGTATGAATACCAGTGGAAGAAAGACTGACCTGACCGACCCATCCGGCTGCTCTGGAATATACAATTAACCGCTTCCTAAGTTTAGATATACCGAAACTCTTGTTTTATAGTATCGAAACTTTAGTTTCAGTGCATTGAAACTAAAGTTTCAGTATATTAAAACTTCCCGACACAAACATTGGCTAGGCGGATAAGCCTATATGCATCGGGAAAAACGCCAATATAAACCGCCCGCATCCTGCCTTTCCCCCTTCCGGCGCAAGCGGCTTCAACCGATAAACGTCACATCCTTTTCCGGCTATCAATCGGCTTTCCAACCTTTTTTGTTCGATTTTTTCCTGAAAAAGATTTGCTATTTCTCGCAAATACTGTTATCTTTGTCTTATTTCAAGGGGTTTGTTAACAAACTAGAGATATAAATATAAATGTAATACCATAAAAACATGCATATCGGGCAACTCATCAAACAAAAAATGGAGGAAGAAGGCAAAACTGTGTCATGGCTGGCTCGCGAATTGTCTTATTGCCGCACGAATGTGTACAAAATCTACGATAAGAAGTCGATAGATACAGACTTACTGCTGCGTATCTCTGCCCTTTTAGGATACAACTTCTTTTCCGATTATACGGATGAATTCGATAAAAATGTCCCCAATAAGTGAATATATTCACTTATTGGGGACATTTTTATTTCATTTTATCAGATGATGTGTTTTTCTTTGTATATCTTAAACCAATGCAAAGAGAAACATGACAAACAGGAACATAAAGAAATTCGTTTTGACAGGCTTGTGGATTGCTGTCGGGTTTGCCACAAACCTTCACGCCCAGCAGGTGGATTATTCAGTCGTGTCCGTACCCGAAGAATCAGGAAACCAATTCATCCAAATCACTTCCGATGCCGACCGGCTCTGCATGCCCATCGTAAAGCGTAGCGGGAACAACCGCATCAGTTGGTTGTCGAACCGTATCTTGGACGTGTCGACCGACGGAAAACGGATTGCCTATCTGTCTTCACGCAACAATACGACAAACATTTTCATTAAAGACTTAAGCCGACAAGGAAGCTCCATCCAGCGCACCAACCGTTCGGCGGTATTGGATTTCTCTTATTCGCCCGACGGGAAGTACGTCTGCTTTTCGGAAACCCGAGGAGGAACAAACCAAATCTTCCAAACCGACGCGAACGAAGGATATGTATGCCGACAAATCACCAGCGGAAGCCAAGACTACTCTCCCATCTATTCTTCGGACATGAAGCAAATATTCTTCGCACGGCAAGAAATGAAAAGCGTCAGCATCTGGAGCTACAATGTGCAAAACAATTTCCTTTCCACCTTCACCGCAGGGATGAACCCATGTCCGCTGAAACAGGAACAAGCCTTTATATGCGCACGCCAGAACGCGGCGGGGAACAGCGAACTATGGAAAATCAATTACCAGACGGGGACGGAAGAATGCATCATCTCCGACCCGCAACGGAGTTTCACCTCGCCAGTCATTTCGCCCGACGGCAAATGGCTCTTGTTTGTAGGAAGCAGCAAGATTACAAGCGGGTCTTTCACCTATATGAATACCGACATATTTGTAGCACGGTTGGACGGCACCAACATGGCGCAGCTCACCTACCATGCCGCCGATGACCTCAGCCCTGTCTGGAGCCGGAACGGACGTTACATTTATTTCGTATCCCAGCGGGGAAGCGCCACAGGCACGGCAAATATATGGCGAATGAATTTCAATTATTAACAACCTTAACATTCAGTTATCATGAAAAAATTTAAATTATTCGTGTTAGCGGCCTTCTTAGGGCTGGCTACGAGTGCTTCCGCACAATTCGTGAATTCCGGATCGTCCAACAGTTCCGCATCGTCAAGCAGTTCGTTCGACTTTACTTCTGTAAAGACCAACGGATGGAATCGTATCTATGTGTCATACCTTCCTTCGAAAATGAAATATGATGACGGAGACGAAAGTGAGGACGGAAAATTCAAAGGCTTCCAAGTAGGCTGGTTGCAAGGCATCGGACTGACCAAACATCTGCCTCTGTATCTGGAAGCGGGTGCTGCCATCCAATACAGAAGTTATAAAGATGAAGAAAGTGACTCTGACTATGGATATGAATTCTCAGATAAATATACTATGTTGTCTCTGAATATCCCTATTAACTTGTTGTACAGATTCAACATTACCGATAATGTTTCAATAAGCCCTTATTTTGGTTTGGATTTCCGTATCAACCTTATGGGTAAAAATAAGTACGAAGTGACGTATAACGGCGAAACAGAATCGGAGGACTGGAATCTGTTTGATGATGAAGATATGGACAATGAAGCTTGGAATCGTTTCCAAGCAGGCTGGCATATCGGTGTAGGAGTAGACTACCGCGCCATTCATGTGGGCGTTGAATATGGAACAGACTTTAGCGAAATAGCTGAAAAGACAAAGTTCGCTACCACTGCTATTACGGTAGGCCTTAATTTCTAACCTAATCAAATAAAAATATGAATGTCCGTTTATGACCAATAAAAGACAAGGGAAAACGGATATTCATATTTATTTAAACCGAACCGCTACCACCATCCGATGGTTAACCAATTCTCCGTCAAGGCTTGCGGGAGTAAAGTGAGGCAAGTCCCGGACAAGCTTACAGGCTATGGAGTCTATTTCCTGAGCGGTTTGACTATCGGAAATAAAAACGTTTGCCGACCTTCTGAGAGTAACGTGGCAAGGATACCCCGCCTTGCTTACAACGAACATGACTACCGGGATAGCTTCGCCAATGTGAATGTCCTTTACGGCTTCTTGCAAATAATCTTCCAAATCTCCAGCCGAGAACACGGGCGGCGTATCGACATCCGTATAAACCGTATCTTCATCTAAAATGACAGGCGCATTGATGCCGGGCAGATTTTCGATGGTTATCGGCTCTTTCCGTTCTCTTTGTACTGTATCTGTTTGCACCGTAAATGTTTGGTCCGGTTTCTTTTGCATTTGGCAAGTCGTTAAAACGAACAAGCATAAGAACATCATCAGTTTTATACGCATAAAGAATCAATGAAAACCATTAGTCAAAAACAGCTATTCCTCCCTTCTTGAAAATCAGCCTGTCGTCATCCATTACCGTTGCCTTGAATTTAGATATAGAAGCTGGAGAACAATCGCCTAAATGTACACTTACCCTATTTAAATCTGTACGTATTCCATGTCCGTAATAATGTAAGGTATCCGTGCAAAACGCTTGGTGAGCGGTGAGGTAACGATTCAATTCATCGTAAACTTCCAGCAATTCGTTCATCGAGTAGTCGCAAGGGCGGATAATGAAATTGCTTCCGCCTACCCTTCTTTCCAGTTCCGGACGATAGAATCCACAGTTTCCTTTTACTAACACTATGAGGAACTGGTTTTGGTCAAGGAAGACCCCTCCATAGTAGTCAGGATAATTTTTTTCTCCCACATAATTGGGAGTCACTTCGGTTGCAAAAGATTTTTCCAACCTTTGCGCAAGTTCGGATGCGCTCAACGGCTGACGGGTTTCGTATTCCGTAGTGTCTTTTTGAAGGTTTGCCGCCGTAAACGTTTTGTCCGGTTTCTTTTGCATTTGGCAAGCCGCTAAAGCAAGCAATAATAAACATACCATCGGTTTCATAGGCATAAATGTTTGGTTTCTGCAAATTTATGAAAAAGAAAGGAAAAGCGCAACCGCAAGATTCTTCATTCTTCATTTTTCGTTCTTCATTTAAATCTGTATCTTTGCACCATTCTTACCGAATTTAAAAACATACGCTATATGGAAAAGAAATTCAAACGGACTACCGTCACCTCGGCACTGCCTTACGCCAACGGCCCTGTCCACATCGGACACTTGGCTGGTGTATATGTGCCCGCTGACATCTACGTGCGCTACCTGCGCCTGAAAAAAGAAGATGTGTTATTCATCGGAGGCTCGGACGAGCACGGTGTGCCTATCACCATCCGTGCCAAGAAAGAAGGCTGTACGCCTCAAGACATCGTGGACCGCTATCATACGCTGATTCGCGATTCGTTCAAAGAATTCGGCATCTCGTTTGATGTGTACGGACGCACTTCATCGGAAGTGCATCACAAAACGGCTTCCGATTTCTTCCGCACCCTTTACAATAAAGGCGAGTTCATCGAAAAGACTTCGATGCAGTATTACGATGAAGAAGCGAAGACTTTCCTAGCCGACCGTTACATTACGGGCGAATGCCCGCGTTGCCACGCCCAGGGAGCTTACGGCGACCAGTGCGAGAAGTGCGGCTCCACTCTTTCGCCTACGGAACTTATCAATCCGAAGAGTGCCATCAGCGGAAGTGAACCCGTGATGAAAGAAACCAAGCACTGGTATTTGCCCCTCGATAAGCACGAAGCGTGGCTGCGCCAATGGATATTGGAGGACCACAAGGAATGGCGTCCTAACGTGTACGGACAATGCAAGTCGTGGCTCGATATGGGACTTCAGCCCCGTGCCGTGAGCCGTGACCTTGACTGGGGTATTCCTGTACCCGTAGAAGGAGCTGAAGGTAAAGTGCTCTACGTATGGTTTGACGCGCCTATCGGTTATATCTCGAACACCAAGGAATTGCTTCCAGACTCGTGGGAAAAATGGTGGAAAGACCCTGAAACACGCCTTATCCACTTCATCGGGAAAGACAACATCGTGTTCCACTGTATCGTGTTCCCCGCTATGCTGAAGGCGGAAGGCAGCTATATCCTGCCCGACAACGTGCCCGCCAATGAGTTCCTGAATCTGGAGGGAGACAAAATCTCTACCTCACGCAACTGGGCTGTATGGCTGCACGAATACCTGCAAGATTTCCCCGGCAAGCAAGACGTATTGCGCTACGTATTGACCGCCAACGCTCCCGAAACGAAAGACAACGACTTTACATGGAAAGACTTCCAGGCACGCAACAACAACGAATTAGTAGCCGTATACGGCAACTTCGTCAACCGTGCCCTTGTCTTGACACACAAGTATTTTGAAGGCAAAGTGCCCGTTTGCGGCGAACTGAACGATTACGATGAGGCGACCCTCCAAGAATTTGCCGATGTAAAGGCACAGGTAGAGAAGCTGCTCGATGTATTCAAGTTCCGCGACGCACAGAAGGAAGCGATGAACCTTGCCCGCATCGGCAATAAATACTTGGCAGATACCGAGCCGTGGAAGTTGGCGAAGACCGATATGGACCGTGTGGCTACCATTCTGCACATCGCCCTTCAATTGGTGGCAAACCTCTCTATCGCCTTCGAGCCGTTTTTGCCCTTCAGTTCCGAAAAGCTCCGCAAGATGCTGAACATGGAAAACTTCAGTTGGGAACAATTAGGACGTACCGACCTGTTAGAAGCCGGACATCTGTTGAACAAGGCGGAACTCCTGTTCGAAAAGATAGACGACGAGACCATTCAGGCACAAGTAGACAAGCTGCTCGCCACAAAGAAGGCGAACGAAGCAGCCGCTTACAAAGCAAATCCCGTGAAGCCGACGGTATCTATCGAAGACTTCGACAAGCTCGACATCCGTGTAGGTACGGTATTGGAATGCGAAACCGTGCCCAAGATGAAGAAGCTCCTGAAGTTCAAGATTGCCGACGGACTGGAAAACCGTACCATCGTGAGTGGCATCGCCCAGCATTACAAACCCGAAGAATTGGTAGGCAAGCAGGTACTGTTCATCGCTAATCTTGCCCCGCGCCAGTTCAAGAACGGCTTGGTAAGCGAAGGTATGATATTAAGTGCCGAAAACTTCGACGGCTCACTGGCAGTCACTTCGGTATTGCGTGAAGTGAAGCCGGGAAGCGAAGTGAAGTAAAGCTTGTTTTCTCACCACAGATTACACAGATTTAAATAATTAATAATTAAAAGTGAACAATGAATAACGGCAAGTGTTTTCGTCTGTCGTTATTAACTATTAATTATTCATTATTAATTATTTAAATCTGTGTAATCTGTGGTGAAAAATCCATCTACAATATGCCCGAACCTTCATTAAAAGAAAAGACAGCCAAAGGACTCTTCTGGGGAGCCATTAACAACGGTGCCCAGCAGGTGCTTGTGCTCTTGTTCGGGATTATCTTGGCACGCATCCTTTCGCCCGATGAATATGGAATGGTGGGGATGCTCACTATCTTTACCCTTATCGGGAATTCGTTACAAGAAAGCGGATTCCGGGCGGCATTGGTGAACGTGAGGAACATCCGGCACGAAGACTACAATGCCGTATTCTGGTGCAGCCTGCTTATCGGCACGTGCGCCTATCTGCTCCTTTTCTGTTGCGCTCCGCTCATCGCCCGGTTCTATCAAGAGCCTGAACTCACCCCATTGGCACGCTATTGCTTTCTTGCCATTCCCATTGCCAGCCTCGGCACGGCACAGGGAGCTTATCTTTTCCGCAACCTGAAGGTGCGCCAGCAAGCCCTTTCGGGTATCATTGCCCACGTGGTTTCGGGCTGCTTGGGCATCACGCTCGCCTTTTGCGGCTTCTCCTATTGGGGCATCGCCACACAAAGCCTTACTTACCTGATTACGGTGACGCTCTGCACGTGGTATTTCTCGCCTTGGCGACC
This sequence comes from uncultured Bacteroides sp., assembly GCA_949296855.1. GTDB lineage: Bacteria > Bacteroidota > Bacteroidia > Bacteroidales > Bacteroidaceae > Phocaeicola. The sequence continues at coordinate 46,771 of CASFRN010000161.1, forward strand.
TACGTTCCGCATCGACTTCCGTCCGCTGAAGCCGCTTTTTGCCTTCAGTAGCAAACTCCTGATAACGAACATCGCCAACCAACTGAACAACAACCTGCTCTCGGTGATATTGGGAAAGTATTTCAATCCGCAAGCCGTGGGCAACTACAATCAGGCGAACAAATGGAACGGCACGGGGCATCAGTTCATTACGGGAATGATGGGCAGCGTGGCACAGCCCGTATTGGCAAGCATCAACAACGACCGCGAACGTTCCCTGCGCGTGTTCCGCAAGATTCTCCGCTTCTGCGCTTTCCTTGCCTTCCCTGCCATGTTCGGGCTGAGCATCGTGACGCACGAACTAATCCTGATTACCGTAGGTGGGAAATGGACGGGCAGCATCCCTTTGATGCAATTGCTCTGTATTGGAGGTGCATTCATCCCTCTCAACACCTTGTTTTCGAACCTGATTATCAGCCAGGGGAAATCGAACATTTATATGTGGAACATTATCGCTCAGGTCGTGCTCCAGTTGGCAACCGTATTGACGATTGTCCGCTTCGGAGGCAGCATCCATACCATGGTCATTACTGGCGTATGCATCAACATCCTATGGCTTTTCGTATGGCAACGCTTCGCCCGCCGCTTCATCCGCCTCACCCTGCGGATGCTCCTGCTCGACATAGCTCCTTTCCTCCTTACCGCTCTCATAGCTTGTGCCTCCGGATGGGTTGTATCGGAATGGACAGGAGGCCCGCTCCTCGTCACTTTCCTTACGAAAATCATCACAGCCGCCGCATGTTATTTCCTCATAATGAAGCTCGCCCACGCCGAAATCCTGCAAGAGTGCCTCGATTACTTCTTCAAGAAGAAACGCCCGTAAATCGTTTGCAAAGTAACGGAACTTTGCTACATTTGCGGAAATAATATCTAAATACTAAACAGATATGAAAACAGAACCTGATATCAAAGACAAGGTAGCTTATATCATTGCCGTAATAAGCGAATTTGCTGCCGCCCATTCGCTTACCCCATCGCAAGCCTACCGCTATTTAGACAGATTTAAAGGCATCGACTTTGTGAACCGCTTCTACAATGTCGAACATACCTTTTCATTCGAAGATGTCATAGAAGACCTTACTGCTTATTGTCATCGGAAAGGAGGCGCCTTGATATGATACTTTATCACGGTTCTAATATTGATATCATTCATATAGACCTTTCACAATCGAAAACAGGTAAAGATTTCGGATGCGGATTTTATCTTTCGGCAGATAAAGAGCAAGCGCGTGAACTGGCTGAACGGAAAACAGAACAAATCGGAAGTGGAAGTCCTACATTGAATGTTTACGAGTTTGATGAAAATAGCTTGTGCGACACAGGTTTATCTGTACTCCGTTTCCAAAATTACAGTAAGGAATGGGCGGAATTCATCTTGATGAACCGCCGTAACCGCACGCGCATCCCGGCACATAATTATGACATTGTCATCGGGCCGATAGCGGACGATGCGGTCGGCTTCCAAATACGACGGTTCACCTCAGGGCTGATAGATATGGACATGTTCGTCGAAGAACTGAAGTATATGAAAGGAATTACTATCCAATACTTTTTCGGTACTGAAAAAGCAATCCGTTATCTGAAAAAACTCGAAACGCTATGACAAAAGAAACATTTATGATAGAAGAAATCTCCAAGGAAATCGTGCTCCTCTTGATGGAAGAACACGGTATGGATTTGAAAGAAGCCCTCCGCACCCTCTATACTTCGGATACCTACGCTAAGCTGACAAACCTCCGCACGGGTCTGTTTTCGCAAAGCACAGCATACGTGTATGAATACCTTGAACACGAATTGGCGACAGGGAAAATGGCATAAAAGAATAACACCCGATGAGCACCCTCTACGTAGTCAGCCCCCCGCTTGAAATCTTCGAAGGCTTGAAGCCCGAACTCCGCGCACGCATCGTCACCTTGCCCGACTTCCTGCGCTATCCAGCCGAGTGCATAAAGGGAATTACCCGAAGCCTGTTGGCGGGACGCATCCCCCTGCCCAAACAAATCCTGTATTATTGGTTTCCGAAAGAGCACTTCGACCGCCTCGTCCGTGCACAAGCGGGCGACGCTATTCTGATTTACGAAGCGTGCAACGTGCGGGTGCTCCGTGCCATCCGTCCCTACCTGCCCAAGGGAGTGCCCTGCTACATCTACTATTGCAACCCCGTCGAGACCACCTTCCGCCGTCCCGCTGAGGAACTAAAAGCCATCCGGGCCTTGGGCTACCGCCTGACGAGCTTCGACCCTTGCGAAGCCGAACGCTACGGAATGGCGTGCACAGGCCAATACTTCCGCTATCCCGACCGCCAGCCCGGCAGCATCACGTTCGACTGCTTCTTCTGCGGACTGCCCAAAGACCGAGCCGCCCTCCTCCACGACCTCCGCACCCGCCTCGAAGCCGAAGCCCTCACGTGCGATTTCGTCATCCCCCGCACCCCGGCAGAGAAGCTCACCTATCCCCAGTACCTCGACCGTCTCGCCCGCACCCGCTGCGTCATCGACATCTGCCAGCAGGGGCAAACCGGGCTGACCCGCCGCCCCCTCGAAGCCCTCTTCTACGGCAAGAAGCTCCTGACGAACAACCCGCAGATAGCCTCCTACGACTTCTACCGCCCGCAGAACGTCTTCATCCTCGGCAAAGACCCCGCGGACCGCCTCCGCGCCTTCATCGAAAGCCCCCTCGCCGAAGTTCCCGAACCCGTCCGCGCCGCCTACGATGTGAACGGGTGGATCCGGCATTACTTGCCGTGACATTTATTATTAAAAAGCAGAAAACACTTGCTCTTGTGTGAATTAAAAATTACCTTTGCGCTATGAAAATCAGGAACGTCATAGCATACAAGCATTATTTCATCGACTTTGTGAAATCATTGCCCGAGAAGATGCAAGACAAGATAATCAAGACCATTCAGTATGTGGAAACCCTGCAAATGGTTCCCGCAAAATACCTGAAGCACATCGAAGGGACAAAAGGGCTTTATGAAATCAGGGCTAAATTCGCAAGCGACATAGTCCGTGTGTTCTGCTTTTTCGACGGCGAGAAATTGGTCATTCTTTTGAGTGGATTCCAAAAGAAAACCCAGAAGACACCCAAGAAGGAGATAGAACGGGCGATGAAACTGATGCAAGAATATTTTAATGAGAAAGAAAGGGAATGAATATGGAAACTTATACATTAGACGATATCAAGAAAGAAGTTTACGGGGAAATCGGAACCCCGCGCCGCGACAAGATAGAAGCCGAGCTTGCCAGCCTCCGCATCGGGATTCAGATACGCAATGCCCGCGAGGCAAGGAAGATGACCCAAAGTCAGCTTGCCGAAAAGATAGGCAAGGAACGCTCGTTCATATCCAAGGTGGAAAGCGACGGAAAGAACCTGACCTTGTCTACCTTATATGACATCGTGACAAAAGGCTTGGGCGGGAAACTGAGCATACAGGTGCAGCTGTAACCCTCAACAATATGAAAACAACCGCTTTCATCGGAATGCTGCTCCTGCTTTGCCTCCCCGGCTACGGGGGCAAGGAGCGGAAAGCCGAAGAGCCTCCGAAGGCTTATTCGAGCGTTGAAATGAGCCGGAAATATCATTCGACATTCGAGGACGGAATCCGTTCTTACCCAGATTTGGATTATCCCGATTATTTGGGAGGGACGTATACCGATTCGGTGGGCAACCTTGTGTTCCTCATCAAAGGCGACACGGTGGCGGCGAAGAGTGACATCTTGCGGAGAATCGGGCATAATGCTTTGAACTTGCGGTTCGAGCCGTGCATATATTCCTTGCGGGCATTATCTGATTTGGTGGACGAATTGGGCGAACAGTTTGAAAACGCCGAGTTGCGTGAAGAACTTGGCTGGACGTTCATTTCCATCGCCGTGATGGAAAACAGAGTGTATGTTTCTTTCAGTAATTGTTCGGACAATATTATCGCAAAATTCAAGGAAAGAGTATCCGACTCCCCAATGATTCGGTTCGACAAAATGGTATTTGAGCTTTTGTGAGACCTCGAAAAACGTGCAAAATGTGCGCCGATCCCTCGGCGCGCATTTTGCACGTTTTTCAAGGACTATTTTTAGGGGTCGGGACACACTTTTCTTTGCTTCGAAGGTGGTTTATCGGAAAATAAAACTAACTTTGGACGTGAATTAATTAACTATATGATCAAATTTAACCCCTTTTGAAAGATGAGAACAATCATAAAAATCAAAGAATTCGGCATCACAAGACTGAACAACGCCGAATACACCAACTTCTCCACCCGCGTGCTCTCACTCGTAAATCAGGCGGGGACGCTCGAACCCGAAGGCGGCTCGGCGCTCGGCATCGAGGAGGAGGTGACGGAAGAATACGGAACACTGGGCGGGACGATGGGCGACATCGTGGCGCAGAGCCGCATCAGCGACCGCACGGCGGAACTTACGGCGGTGGACAAGCAGCGCGATGACCTCGTGGTGTATCTTTTCAAATTATTGCGGAGCAAGAAATCTTCTCCACTGACGGAGGAACGGAAGGCTGCCACCTCGCTTTATAACCTGCTGAAGCCCTACGTGGGCTGCTACCGCTCGCCGGGACAGCAGGAGACGGTGCAAATCCGCGGCTTGCTGACCGATGCGCGCAAGGCGGAGAACCTGCCGAACGTGGAGGCGCTTTCGCTCGCCAACATCCTCACCGAACTGGAATCGGCGAACGATGAATACGCCTCGCTGACCGAGCAGCGCACCGAGGAACGTGCCGCCAGCCGTCTGGACGAGAGCAAGACGGTGCGGGCGCGGATGGACGAGCTGTACGACTACATCTCGACCGTGGCGTTCGTGCAGAGCGTGGCAAGCCCGACGGATGCCACCGCCACGTTCGTCACCAACCTCAACGCCCTGATTGACGAGACGAACGCCCTCTACAACCAGCGCATCGCGCAGGCGAAACGGAAAACGGACGAGGATAATGAACAATGAATAATTAATAGTTAATAACGGCAGATGTCATCGCTTACCGTTATTAACTATTCATTTTTAACTATTAACTATATGAACTACATTGCCACTTGGTTCTACCGCGAATCGGCGGACGAGGCGAGCTTCTACCCGCAGATGGGGCAGAGGGGCGACTCGGCACTGGTGCATTCCGTCTATATGCAGATACAAGTGCCTTTCTTCCGCACCTTCCGCCACTACAACCCGGCGGCGCGGCTGCTGTTCTTCACCAACCTGAGGCGCGACGCGTTGCCCCGCTTCCTGCTCGACCTGTTCGACGAATTAGGGGTGGAGACCGTGACGTTGCCCTACACGCGGCGGCCTCCGAAGGGCTGGTACGGCGCATGGCAGAACCAGTTCTACTTGTACGACATCCTCGGCTGGATGGGCGGGCGGATGAAGGCGGACGATGCGCTCTTGGTGTGCGATGCCGACTGCCTGTGCCGCACGCCGCTCGACGGGCTTTTCGATGAAATACGGAAACAGGGGAGCGCGCTTTACGAGTTCATTACCGACCGTTCCGCCACCATCAACGGCATTACGCTGCCCGAAATGGAGGCGTTCTATACCGATTGTTATGGCACGCCGCCCCGCTCGCCCCTCGCTTACTACGGCGGGGAGTTCATCGGGCTGAGGGGTGACAGCGTGTGCCGCGTCAACGAGGCATACGCCGGGCTTTGGGTATTCAATCTCGCCCGTGCCGACCGCCGTGAGCCGAAGCTGAATGAGGAAGCGCACGTGCTGAGCGTCCTTGCCGAGCGGCTGGATTTGCGCAATGCCGTGGCAAACCGTTACGTGAAGCGGATGTGGACTTCGCCGCAGTTCAACAACGTCTGTCCCGAAGACGAGCGTCTCGCCGTGTGGCATCTGCCTTACGAGAAGAAGCGGGGGCTGTACCGTCTCTTCCGCCTCCTCGAAAAGCAGAAAGGCTTGGGCGACGAGGAACGTTTCTGGCATCGGGCGAAGGAATTGACGGGCGTGCCTGCCGTGAGCCTGCGCAAGCGGCTGCGGGATAGATGGACTACGCTGATTGGGAAATTTAAGGAGTTAAAAGGAGTTATTTCAAGGAGTTAAAAAGGAGTTAGAAGCCAATAGCAAAGGTATCGGCTTCTAACTCCTGCCGAAGGCATAACTTCTTATAACTCCTTCTAACTCCTTGCTAAATAAAGCTAACACCAATGAAAATACTGACCATTATCGTTTCTTATAACTTCGAGCGGTGGATGAAGCCTTGCTTGGAGAGCCTGACGCGCTCTGTTCACCCTACGGACGTGCTGGTGATTGACAACGGCTCGACCGACCGTACCGTCTCCCTTCTGCGGGAATCCTATCCGTGGGTGCGCCTCATCGCCAACGGGGAGAACCTCGGCTTCGGGCGGGCGAACAACATCGGGTTGCGCCTCGCCTTAGACGAAGGGTATGACGCTGCCTTCCTTCTGAACCAAGATGCGTGGGTCAGTCCCGATGCGCTCGGCATTTTGGCAGAACGGGCAGGGTGGCATCCGGCGTTCGGCATCCTCTCGCCTGTGCATCTGAACGGGGCGGGAAACGGGCTGGATAAGGGATTCGCCCAATACGTCGGGTGTCCTCGGCGTGAAGACCTTCCGGTGGATAAAGACATCGTGGAGGCTCCGTTCGTCAACGCCGCTTTCTGGTTCATCCCTGCCCGCACGCTGCGGACGGTAGGCGGATTCTCTCCGCTCTTCTACCATTACGGCGAGGATAAGGACTACATCAATCGTCTGCACCGCCACAGGCTGAAGGTGGGCTACGCCCCTCAAGCCTTCGGATGCCACGACCGGGAGTTCCGCACCGTTTCGCGTGAGGCGTTCTTCCGTTCGGAGTATGTCTATCTGCTCTCCGAATACGCGAATCTGAACCGTCCCTTTTCGGGCGCGTTCGCCTACAGCGTGCTCGCCTGTATGAAAAAAGCCCTGCAAGCATTCGCCCGGCTGAAGCTGAAAGACGGATGTACTTACTTGCGCCTCACCGCAAAGCTAAGTGCCCGGACGTGTGAAGCCGTCCGCATCCGCCGGGAAACGGAACAGGCGGGGGCGCACTTCTTGTTTTCACCACAGATTACACAGATTTAGATAATTAATATTGAACAATTAATAGTTAATAATGACAAGCGGACGCATTCCGTTATTCACTTTTAATTATTCATTGTTTAAATCTGTGTAATCTGTGGTGACCCCCAAATACAACTATTAATTATTAACTATTAATTATTCACTGAAAACATGTATTCCCCAATCCTCCTATTCGTTTACAACCGTCCCGAACATACCCGCCGAGTCATCGAATCCCTGCAAGCCAATGCCGAAGCGGCAGAGAGCCGGCTCTTCATCTATGCCGACCAAGCCCGAAGCGAAGCCGACCGTCCGAGCGTGGACGAGGTGCGCCGGTATATCCGAAACATCGGTGGCTTCAAGCAGGTCACCCTTATCGAACGCGCCGAGAACTGGGGGCTTGCCCGCAATATCATCGACGGAGTGACTACGCAAGTCAACGCTTACGGGCGTGTGATTGTATTGGAAGACGATTTGGTGGTTTCGCCTTACTTCCTGCGCTTTATGAACGATGCGTTGGAGGTTTATAAAGACGAAGAGCGGGTGGGGCATATTCAGGCATGCGACTTTACGAAAGATCCTTCGCTGCCCGACACCTTCCTCATCAAGTGGACGGGAAGCTGGGGCTGGGCAACATGGGCACGGGCGTGGCGGCATTTCAATCCCGACGGGAAAGCCTTGCTCGCCCAACTGGAAGCCCGCCGCCTCACCCGTACCTTCGATTTCGACGGCAATTATCCCTTCACCCGGATGCTTCGCCGCCAGATAGCGGGCAAAAACAATTCGTGGGCAATCCGTTGGAATGCCAGCCTTTTCCTTGCCGGTATCCTGTCGTTGAATGTAGGCAAATCGTTGGTGCAGAACACAGGCTTCGACGGCACGGGTACCAATTGCGGCGGTGGCGGCCTCTATGCTTCCGACTTATGGATGCAACCCTTGCCCGTTGTCCCCATCACTCCTATTGCCGAAAACCAAGCAGCCCGCAAGGCCTTCGCCCGCTATTATCATCGCACCAACGGCTTTTGGGCGAAAGCCATCCGCCGCATCAAGCGGACTTTAAGAGGAGATTTCGGGGCGTGATGCTTTTCATCACAAAGCAAGGTTTATTCCAATATTTAATATTAATAGATAGAAAAATTCCATATTTCAATATTATTTCGTATCTTCGCTGCAAATAAAACCGTATGAGAATTGTATCACATAGAAGATTGAAAGAGTTTTACGAAACGAAAGGGAAGGAAGATTCCAAGGTTGCTCTTGAACGTTGGTATGACATTGCCGAAAAAGCGGAATGGAAAAACCTTTCCGACATAAAAGTCGATTTTCCAGCAACTGATTATGTGGGCAATCAACACTATGTATTTAATATCAAGGGTAACAATTACCGTTTGGTAGTTGTTGTCAAGTTTACAATGGGATACATTTTCATACGCTGGGTAGGAACTCATAAAGAGTATGACAATATAGATTGTTCAACCATATAATAATCCCATAGTGTATATGAACAAGATAACAAAATCGCAGTACGAATTTGCATTGTCCCGGATTGAGGAGCTTCTTCCGTTAGTTGATGACAATACGCCAACCAATGACAAGAACGCAGTGGAACTTTCCGTTATGTCTGATATTGTCATAGCTTACGAAAAGGAACACTATCCCATTGAGAAGCCGACAGTAGCGGAATTGATAGAATATTCTTTAGAAGAGAAAGGCATGACGCAAAAGCAGCTTGCGGGAGAAATCGGAGTAAGCCCTTCCCGCATCAACGACTATATAGCGGGACGTTCAGAACCGACATTAAAGATAGCACGTTTGCTTTGCCGTGTGTTAGGTATATCTCCATCGGCAATGTTGGGCTTCTGAAATAGCGAACAGTTAATAGTTAATAACGAAGAATGCTTCATTTTCCCTATTAATTATTAACTGTTCACTAGTAATTATTGAAGCCTATTACAGTAACTTGTTCACCGCAAAATATTTCCAAAGCGAAGCCGCCATCAGGGCTTGCTTGATATGGTCGCCTACGAGGAGGGTGCGCACTTCTTCGGGAGTAAGCAGTTCGATGCTGATGTCTTCCGTTTCATCTAAGTGCTGGGTGGAGGTGCGCTCCACACCGGTAGCGAGAAAGCAATGGCACAGGTTGTTCATCGTGCTGGGATTGGCGGAAATATCCATCCAGTGCTGCCACGTCCCTCCGCCGAACCCGGTCTCTTCGTACAGTTCGCGTTGGGCTGCCTCCAAGGGCGATTCCCCCTTTTCGCATACTCCTGCGCAGATTTCGTAGCACGTCAGCCCCAATCCGTGACGGTATTGCCGCTCCATCAGGAACTTGCCATCGCGAGTAATCGCCAACACATTTATCCAGTCGGGATATTCCAATACGTAATATTCTTCATTTTCCGCTCCCGTAGGCAGTTGTACGTGGTCTTTCCGTGCTGTGAGCCACGGTCTTTTGATGAGGTATTCGCTCTTCAGCGTCTTCCATTTCCTGTCTTGATTGTTTTCTTTCAGCATATCCGATAAGTTTTATAGTTTATTTCGTAATCGTTTTCAAGGGTATGTTGCCTAACTCTGCTGCCAATTCGGAAAACGAACTGTGGAACGAGCCGTATATCTTCTGGGTGCGTGCTAATGTCCATAGGTCGGCAATGCCTTCGCGGATGCCTTCTGTGGTACTGCGGTCTGCCTTGCTCTCGGCACAGACGATTCTTTCGCCGTAGCGGGTGCGCATCGCTTGCTTCACTTCTTCCGAATCGGTGGCAAGATAGATGCAAAGGCCGGAGTGTGCCGCCAGTTCCTGGTCCAAGCAATCGAAGAACAAATCCAGCGGGCTGTGCTCGATAGACAAGGCATTATCGGTGCGGCGGATATGTACGCCTACGGTGTAAGCGGAAAAAGCGACGGCACGTTTCCCGATGACTGCTTCCACCTGCGGCACGGGGCGGAACACTTCGTGCAACAGCGTTTCGGGATAAGCGTAGAAAGGCAGATAGGATGCCATATAGACATTCCCTTTCTTTACCCAATCTTCGAAATCGAAACCTTGCGTGCGGAGTGCGTCTATCTGATGCTCGTATAGGCACGAGCGGAACAACAGTTTCTGAAACAGGGCAGGGACGTGGAAGTTTTTCTGCCGCGGACGGTCGAACACCAACAAGTCGGAAGCTGAAGCCTCGACAATACGCACTCTCTCAGGCAAACGCCGAGGCACGAACAAATCGCGGAACGCTGCGTGCAACGCCCAGTCGCGAAACCAGATTACTTTCAAATCAATGCCGGCTTGTTCCGCCAATGCAATGGCGGAAAGCGTGGCGCGGATGCGGTTTGCCAAGCCTCCGGCGGGGACAAATATCATTTTTCTTTTCATATCGCGCAAAAGTAGCGAATTTATCTTAGAGAAAATCGTACCTTTGCAAAAACTTTGACGAAATATGAGGGTACTTATCATAAATACATCCGAACGGACAGGAGGCGCGGCAATCGCAGCAAGCCGCCTGATGGAGGCTTTGAAGAACAGCGGCATCAAAGCCAAGATGCTGGTGCGCGACAAGCAGACCGACCAAGTGACCGTGGTCGCGCTGAAGAAGTCGTGGCGGCAAATCTGGCAATTCGTATGGGAACGCATCGTGATATGGATAGCCAACCGCTTCAAGAAGCACAACCTCTTCGCCGTGGACATTGCCAATACAGGCACCGACATCACTTCGCTGCCCGAATTCCGCCAAGCCGATGTCATTCACCTGCATTGGGTCAATCAAGGCTTGCTTTCGCTGAAAGACCTTCGGAAAATCTTCCTGTCGGGCAAGCCCGTCTTATGGACCATGCACGATATGTGGCCCGTCACCGGCATCTGCCACCACGCGGGAGACTGCACGCATTATCAGGCGCAGTGTCACGATTGCCCCTTGCTTTACCGCGGGCACCGTCACGACCTTTCCTACAAGACGTTTGTCAAGAAGCAACAGCTCTATAAAGACGCCAACATCACTTTCGTGGCGTGCAGCCGCTGGCTGGAAGAATTGGCAAAGAAAAGCGCCCTCACCCTCGGACATACCGTGACCAACCTTCCCAATCCTATCAATACCAACCTGTTTCATCCTACCGACAAGGTTGCAGCCCGGCGGAAACTCAACCTTCCCGAAGACAAACGGCTGCTGCTGTTCAGTTCGATGAAAATCACCGACAAGAAGAAAGGCATTGATTACTTGGTGGAAGCCTGCCGCCTGCTCCACGAAAAGCAGCCCGGATTCTGCGAAAAGCTTGCCGTAGTGGTCGTAGGCAAGGAGTCGCAACAGTATGCCGACCTGTTCCCTTTCCCCGTCTACTGCCTCAGCTACATAGGCAAGGAGAAGGAAATGACCGCCGTCTACAACGCTGTCGACCTCTTCGTCACCCCGTCGCTCCAAGAGAACCTGCCCAACACCATTATGGAAGCCATGTCGTGCGGCGTGCCCTGCGTCGGCTTCTGCATCGGAGGCATCCCCGAAATGATAGACCACCTGCACAACGGATACGTAGCCCGCTACCGTTCTGCCGAAGACCTGGCGAACGGCATCTGCTGGTCGCTCACCGAAGGCGATTACCAAAGCCTCAGCACCGAAGCCCGCCGCAAAGTGCTCAGCACCTATACCGAACACGTGGTGGCAATGAAATACATCGGAATCTATAACCACATCACCGGACAAAACGCCTGAACGCCTATGCTACAGCATCTGCACCCTAAGTTCTCCGTCATCACCGTCACCTACAACGCCGGAGCCGTCATCGAAGACACCATACAGAGCGTCATCACCCAGACGTATAAGAACATCGAATACATCATCGTCGACGGCGCGTCTACCGACAAGACGATGAGCATCGTCAACCGCTACCGCGACCGCATCCACACCGTAGTGAGCGAACCCGACCGCGGGCTGTACGACGCGATGAACAAAGGCATCCGCCTCGCCACGGGCGACTATGTGTGCTTCCTCAATGCGGGCGACGAGCTGCACGAAGACGATACCCTCCAACTCATCGTCCACAGCCTTGCGGGGCTGGCCGAACTGCCCGATGTCATCTACGGACGCACCGCCATCGTCGACCGCGAGGGCCATTTCCTGCGGATGCGCCGCCTCGAACCGCCCGAAAACCTTACGTGGCGCAGCTTCCGCCAAGGGATGCTCGTCTGCCACCAGGCGTTCTTCGCCCGCCGCGACCATGCCGTCGCCTACGACCTCCGCTACCGCTTCTCTGCCGACTTCGACTGGTGCATCCGCGTGATGAAGCAAAGCACGGTGCTCCACAACACCCGCCTCACGCTCATCGACTACCTGAACGAAGGGATGACCACGCGCAACCACCGCGCCTCCCTGCGCGAGCGTTTCCGCATCATGTGCCGCCACTACGGCACGGTGCAGACCGTCGCCCTTCATCTCAAGTTCGCTCTCCGGCTGCTGTATAAAAAGTAAATACTTTTTCACCACAGATTACACAGATTAGCGTTATCAATCAATTATTTTAATCTGTGTAATCTGTGGTGAAAATACCATATCATCCACGCTTCCGCACACGCAGTACAATCAGCACAACGGCGCCTGCGAGCAGAATGCCTAAAGCACAATAAGTGACGGTTTCGGTAACAGTTACCGATTTTGGTTCGAAGAGTAAGCGGACTGTATGCTTTCCGGCAGGAACGTTTATCGCACGAAGTACATAATCAGCCCGTCCGACAGGGACTTCTTCATCATCCACAAACGCTTGCCATTCGGGATAATAAATTTCGGAGAAAACCACGGTGCCTCCTGCTTGCGAAGTGACTTCGTAAATCAATTCATTCGGCTCGTAATGCTTGAATGTGATGCTCCGCGTCGAATCGGAAACCGACGCTTGTGAAGGGGCTTTCACTTGCTCGGCAAACTGAAGATTTACCACAGCAGTCTTGCGTAAGTCAACTACCGCAAGACTATCCAACTCTTCATTGGCATTGCCTACGTAGCGCACGTCATCGACAAACCATGCATTCCCCATCGCGTAAGGATTCTGTACGGGCATCGTGCCTCCGCCTTGCAAGGGGAAGATGAAATATTTCGCGTTCAGCATATTCAGAATACGGATGTGGTCGGGATTGAACTTCGACATATCTCCTCCCGCTTCGGATAATCCGGAAGCAAGGTTGCTCATTTCGAACTGGATATACGTCTCGATAAGTTCCTGATACCGGCGGAGTTTAGCTGCATGATACCCTCCGATGCTCTTGTGCCAATAGGAAGTCTCGTTCTCGTTGAATGTATTAGTCGAGAGGTTCAATACACGATAGTAAGTAGTATCTTTCAAAATTGCCTTATCGGTCTCCGAAGGCTGGGCAAAGGGTTTCATCTCGGTGCCTTTCGCCACGAACTGCGCATCGTAAAGGTAACGCTTGTTTACCGTCCACATATCAAGCAGACAGAGAACCGCCAACGAAACGATAAGTGCAGTAGATTTCAGTTTTCCACGCACATACATCAACAGCAATGCCACACCTACCAGGATGACACAGAAGCTACGCCACGCATCGGCTGTAAAGATGCTGACACGCATTTCTTCCAAATTCATCAGGATAGGTGCCAAATGCTCGGCAGGAAGCGCGTTCTGCAGGGCATTCATCTCCATAGTCGATACATACGAGGGGAAGAACACACGGGGTGCCAAAGCAAACAAGAGCGACAAGCCTCCCGTCAGCCCAAGGCTGATGAAAAATGCTTTTGCCTTTTCGCGCAACAATTCAGGACGTTCCACAATCTGTTTCAACGCTAACATAGCCAATAACGGTATGGTAAATTCAGCAATCACGAGGATAGACGACACGGCACGGAACTTGTTATACATCGGCACATAGTCGATGAAGAAATCAGTCAGCCCCATAAAGTTCTTTCCCCACGAAAGCAGGATAGAGAATACCGTTCCGCCCAGCAACGCCCATTTCATCGGACCTTTCACGATGAAACAGCCCAATACGAACAAGAACATCACAAAGGCACCCACATAGACAGGGCCAGAAGTGCCCGGCTGTTCGCCCCAGTATTGTCCCAATTGGCTATACAGACCGGCATACATCGGATTCGCTTTACTCATTGCCCGCTCATTCTGTGCCAGAGGAACAGATGCCCCGCCTTTTACATTGGGCACAAGCAGTGAGAAGGTTTCGCCGATACCATAACTCCATTGTGTAATGTAGCTGCGTTCCAGCCCGCTTCCGGTTTGGTCGGCAGACTGTGGCTTGACCAGTTCACTCTTGCCACGCATACTTTCTTTGCTGTATTGATACGTATGATATAGGTTCGACAAGTTGATACATACCGCCAGTACGCCCGCTATCGCCAGTACGCCCGTTGCTTTCCAGAACTGAGGGAAAGTTTTTTCTTTCCATGCCTTCACACCGAACGCTATTGCCATAAAGAGCATCACGAAAAGGAAGTAATAAGTCATTTGCAGGTGATTCGATACTATCTGGAGTGCAGCGAAAAGCGCAGTCACGATTCCGCCTGCCCAATACTTGCCACGATAAGCCAGCACCATACCCGCAATGGTAGGCGGTATGTATGCCAACGTAACGAATTTCCAGATATGCCCGGCAGCAATAATGATGAAGAAATACGAAGAGAACGCCCACAGAATCGCTCCCAATGCCGCCATCCAGACTTTGAAGTTGAACGCACGGAGCAGGATATAGAATCCTAACAACATCACGAACACGTACCACACATAAGTGGGCAAATACAAGTGATAAAGGTCTTGCACCGTGTTCAGCGTACGGCTCGAATCATAGCCCGGAGCCAGCTGATACGTAGGCATTCCGCTGAACAGCGAGTTTGTCCAACGGGTCACCTTTCCATGTTTCTGGTGATATTCCTGATGTTCACGTCCGGCACCGATACCCGCTACTGCATCATGTTGTGCCAAGATGCGTCCCTCGAACACCGCCGGATAGAAATAAGCGAACGAAATAGCTACAAAAAGCACAATCGCCGCCACATCCGGAAGAAGTTTCTTTAATCCATCCATAAAAAGCAGTTTATTGATTTACATTTCAGCGGACAAAGATAACACAATACTCCTTGAAAATGCTAACTTTGCAGCGTAAAATAAAATCATTTATGAAAATAGGAATCATTACCGCCATGTCTTCCGAACAGAAGCAGCTGGCAAACCAACTGGACAATAAGACCGAACATCGTGAAGGGCCGTTCGCTTACATCGAAGGGACGGTAAAAAACAACACCCATATCTTGATGCAATGCGGCATCGGGAAAGTGAACGCTGCCGCAGGGACGGTGGAACTCATCCGCAATTTTCAGCCCGACTGCATCATCAGTACCGGTGTGGCAGGCGGAATTGATAGCGAACTGAATGTGATGGATGTAGTCGTAAGCCGGAACATCGTTTACCACGATGTGTGGTGCGGCGAAGGAAACGCCTACGGACAAGTGCAAGGTTTTCCTACGTTCTTCCAAGGAAATGACACCTTATATAATTGTGCCCTCTCGCTCGATACCGAAACGGCAATTCATGGCGGACTGATTTGCACCGGCGACAAGTTCATCACCGACCGTGCGGAGCTGAACGTCATCAAGCAGAACTTTCCCGAAGGGCTTGCCGTAGATATGGAATCGGCTGCCATCGCACAGGTATGCTATCTTTACCACGTGCCTTTCATCAGCTTCCGCATCATCAGCGACACACCGGGAGCCGACAAGCACTGGGAACAATACAAAAACTTCTGGGGTGAGATAGCCGATAACTCCTTCCGCGTGACCGAAACCTTCCTGAAAGCATTACCGAACAAGCTTTAAAAACCGATTAAACCAACTTTAAGAACCAGTTAATATGAAAAAGATACCCAGCTTTACCGTAGACCATATCCACCTGTTGCGTGGCATTTACGTATCACGCAAAGATGTGGTAGGAGAAGAAATCGTCACCACGTTCGACATCCGTATGAAAGAACCTAACCGCGAACCGTGCCTCAGCCCTTCGGCTATCCACACAATCGAACATTTGGCTGCTACTTACCTCCGCAATCATCCCACGTGGGCAGACAAGATTATCTATTGGGGTCCCATGGGTTGCCTCACCGGAAACTATCTGGTAGTAAAAGGAGATTTACGGTCGGAAGACATCGTAGACTTGATGAAGGAAACGTTCCACTTCATCGCCGAATTTGAAGGCGATGTGCCCGGAGCCAGCCCCAAAGATTGCGGCAATTACCTGATGATGAATCTCCCGATGGCACGGTGGGAAGCCAAGAAGTTCCTCGATGAAGTGTTGGAACAGCTGACCGATGCCAATCTGAATTATCCGGAAACGGTGAATAGTTAATAATCAACTTATATCATGGCACACAGATGGCACTGATTTTGCAGATAGCCACAGATTTATTTAAAGAAATAATCTGTGAAAATCGGTTTTATCTCTGTCATCTGCGTGCTATAATGAGCTACTTAGTAACTGTTACTTATTCACTATCCTCACGTCCGGACCGACGTATGTTTTCTTCAGTCCGCCCCAATCCACAAGGATGCGTTGTATCATTACGCCGGGATCGCCACAACTTAAAGTCAATGTGTGCGCTTTACGCTCACGGTCTACCGGGAAAGAGAACGTAGCTTTTACACCGTTTTGAAGCACATGGTCCTTCCATTCCTTAGAATATTCTACCGGAACATTGTTGGTCACCTGCACGGGTTGTCCGTCTACCGATACGCCGAAACGAGTACCTCTACCTTTATATATAGGGAATACCGGCAACGAATAGATATGTACAGTTACCGAATCGGCATCTATCTGTGGCAATTCATACTCAATCTGAGGAGCCGCCGGTGAAGTGGGGTCGGCCAAAGCTTCTGTCGCCTCCCCTAACTGGATGATGTTCCAGTCGTAACCCAATCCTTTTACCAGACGCAACGTATGACCGGAAGCCGACTTGACCTGATAGCGTGTCAGGTCTACCAACGTACAACAGTCCAACACATCTTGCTCGGGACGGAGCGACAAGTCCACAGGCGTTTTCCCTTTTCCTTTCGTATAAGTCACCTCCGGCATATGCTGATATTTAGCCACCCATCCCGGTGCCAACATCATCATGTGGTTCCATTTCCCATCCAGTTGCGTATTATACCGGTGGTTCAACGAAGCGATGCTGTCGTATGCCAATTGCGATTGGCTGGCCGCCCAATTGGCTTGTTCCACCTTACCCTCGGCAAGCAATTCACGGTTCAGCTGCGCCATCAGGAACTTGCGGTTCATCTGATACGAAGCCATAGCCTGATAGCCTATCAATTCGAAGAACGCCGGACGGTCGTTTGCCGGAAGCTCATTATAAAGGCGGGTCGCCTCATCCGACAAACGCTGGTAATCATCCAGACGGCGAAGCGCATCGTTGTAGTTCTGGAACGAGTAGTCGGTAGAAGCCAACTCTGTATACTCCGGATCATCCCATTCGCGTTCCCAGCCCATAAATTCCGGCTTACGGCTCCATGCCAACCGGTAATATTCATCCAGCATACGCTGGAAACGACCTTTATATACATCGCCAAACAACTCAGCCATGAACGCGGCCTGGTGCTCATTGATAGAATGGATATCATATTTATCTATATCCCATGCCATATCGAAAAAGGTTTTGACAGCAAGCTCTGCCGGCTTGATATCGCCCACATTCAGCAGCCAGTAACGGTCGGCACCCGTATCGTAGGCTTTCTTCAACTCCTCGTACATCAGTACAGGAGGGGTGGTGCATATCCAAAGATAATCGTGCGGAGCACCCAGATAAGACGTATGATAATAAACTCCTGCCCGTCCGCTACGTTGTTGTTCCTGCGGATTGCTCAAGCGTTTCATATAACCGTAATTATCGTCCACCCATACCAAGGTCACGTCATCGGGCACTTTCAACCCCCGTTCATAAATGTCCAGCACCTCTTTGTAAGGCACGAACTGTTGCGGAATGGAGTCTATCGGATGCGGAATGTATTTCGACAAGATATTCCGCTGGTCTGCCAGCACTTCTTCTATCAGGCTCACCTCACGTTCTTTGGGCACTCCCACCAATCCGGCATCGTGGATGCCCCGCATGGCAAGAGTATAGAAATTCTCGTAAGGTCCGTTCTCCGAGATACGCTTGTCGAGCACCTTGTTAATGCCGTCCTTATTGGTAAGGTAATTCCATTCGCCCATCGTGTCCTTGTTCCATTCCGTCACATTGTTGAACAGCAACGGCTCGCAATGTGAGGAAGTCATGACAATGGCAAAACTGTCCGCCACCAATTTGTTGTCGGGATACTTGTTAAACGCTCCCGAGCTGGGATGCATGGCGGGAGCCAGCATATTGCCCCGCATACGGAGAATCAGCTCGCATACCTTGGCATACGTTTTCGGACCAATGTCGCCCAGTTCCTTATCGAACGTCTTCGAAGCCCACGGCGTGATGCCCCATCCTTCATCGTTGATAAAAATGCCCCGGTATTTGATGCTGGGAGCTTTCGATGCATAATCAATGGCTTCCACATACAGCGCGTCATGCTGTTTTACGGGGACATCCGACCACCAATAAAGCGGAGAAACGCCCATCGCTTCCGATACGGCAAACGTCCCGTATGCCGTTCCGCGGCGGTCGCATCCGGCAATTATCAATACCCGGTCAATGTTTCCGGCAGGCCGGTCTATCGTTTTCAGCACATATTGTTCCCATCCGTTACGGATAGCGGACACATCCAGTTTCTTCTGCTTGACCATTTCATCGATAAACGGATTGTGCCCTACGGTACCGATGACAACGATGTATTTCCCTTCCGTAGGATTTCCCGCCGACACTTTCCCCTTTACGCCCGTCACCCGTCCGATGTCTTCAGCAAACAGCGAAGCCGTTTTCTTTACCACTTCAAAGTCTTCCGGACTTACATAAATATCGCACGGTTTTCCATCGGCGCACAAAGGAAAGTCCGCCGAGGATGCAGGCTTATCGTTCACTTTCGGCTGGGCGAAAGCGGACAGCCCGCAAAACAAGAATAACACAATAAATAAATGTTTCATAATAAGATTAACTAATGATTTGTTACAAAGATAAAGAGTTCTCTTAAATTGCATGACAAACCCTGCTGAAATATGTTGTAATACCTATTTTAAAAATCAATAAGACAGGTGCACCGGCTCATGCATTACAGGCGGGTGCACCTGATATGTCTAAACTAATACCCCGGATTCTGCTCCAATACAGCACCAATATTCGCTTCTATTACTGAATAAGGGATAGGCCACAAGTTATAATGTTCCTGCATACCTACGCCGTCTCCATTTGTGGTAGGATCAGCATAATAGGGATTGCATTTCATCACACGGTCGTACAATGTGCCTGTACGCATCAGCGTAAGACGGCGTTTTTCCTCTACCCCCAATTCACGCATCCGCTCATCCAATATGTAATCCAAAGTCACTTCACCAGCCGCAACAGGTGTAGCATTCGCACGACTCCTTACTTCATTAATGTCATCCGCAGCCAAATCCTTACGGTCCAGATTCAGATAAGCCTCAGCCCTCAACAAATAGGTTTCTGCCAAGCGGAACATATACTGGTCGGTATAAGTGGTACCGGCAATACTCTTCAAGGTATATTCCCCTCTGTCATCATAAAGCTCGTCCGGATGATTGAAAGGAGTGGTACACTTCGTGGAATAAGCATATATGCCCCGTTGAGGTATCGTCCCAACCATTTCTGCAGGCGGATTTTCGGTATCTATCTCTGTGAAACCTAAAGCTATTAAATCGGCATTCTGCACTTTGAACTTACGGTTAAAATTCCATTTAGAATTTCTTATATCATTGCTCCAGTCGCTTTCCCAAATCGTATTACTAAAATAAACTGTAGATATTCCCCAACCAATACCACGTCCGCCTGTATAATCACCAACGGGCCAAAGATTAAACGGTTGGTAGTCTTTTCCATCTACCGTCATATGAACCTGATTGCCTTGAGGGGCATGATGTCTTTCCAACATATAGTTCCCGGCTATTTTCAAGTCAACCGTAGAACTGCCTCCACCGGGAAGGTCCGTCTCAAACTGTATCACCCAAATACCTTCCGTATTGCCAGCTCCCCTATTCTGATTATTTTCACGAAATAAATCCCAGTATAAATCACCGTCCGGTTGTCCGTCTCCATCTCTATCCGGTTCGTTCATACGGGAACCAAAACGATTTCTCATTAAAGCAAGAGCCGGATTATCAATTACTTTTGTCAAAGCCTGTTCGGCTTCTTCATCCATATCCAACGCCAAATAAATCTCACCTAATAAATGATAAGCCGCAGGTGAAGAGATTTCCCCGTCTCTTACTTCCGTTATATCAGGAAGATTTTCCGCAGCAAACAACACATCGTCTTTGGCCTGATTCAACGTTTCTTCTCGTGTAGAGCGTACATAATCCATTTTTGGCACGTCTACTTCATGAAGTTCCAAGGGAACGCCTCCGTAAAGATAAGCCAACGTACGATAAGCCATACCACGGAAGAAACGGGCTTTTGCCATAAACTGCTTCTTGACATCTTCGGCAAAACCTGTCATTTCCACACGGTCAATAACCGTATTGGATTCCGCTATGATTTTATACAAATTAGTCCAATGGACTTTAGGAATGTTGGCCGTAGGGTCATAAGCGGCAAGCATATTCCCATGTCTGTTTGTGGTACCCGGCTCGCCGTCATACAGCAAATCTGTTCCATAAATATAATCGAAAGGTGTATTCTCATCCACACTATAAAATTCCAATCTGACCAGATTGTATAAATCATTAACAGACATATCAAAGTCTGTTTCTGTCAGAAAAGCATTGGAAGTACTCATAAAGTCTTCCGGCTTTTCTTCCAAAAACTTGCTTTCATTACAACCGGCAAGCATACAAGTTGCCAATGCGCATAAGGCAATATATTTTTTCATTTCGAATGCAATTTAAAGTGTAACATTTAATCCTACTGTAAAGCTTCTTAAAACAGGACGTCCGAAATAATCTTGTCCTGCTTCAGGATCCCAACCGTCCCATTTCGTAAAGGTCAGCAAGTTTTTCCCATTTACATATAAATTAAGATTCTCGATGCCAATCGGCCTTAACCAATCCTTAGGCAAATCATAACTTAAAGTAATATCCTGAAGACGCACGAAATTTCTTTGTTGATAGCGTGTCCCACCTATCGTTCCACCAACCGATGAACGGGAATAGACTCCATCCGGATTGCTTGGCGACCAATATTTCTCTGCCATTTCGCTTATTCTGTTCCAACGGCGTGCATTCGCGTCACCACGATTCAACGTTCCTGAATTTGATTGCATATATCCATTCTTACCTCCTTGAACAGAATTAATGAAAAAACTTAAAGAAAGAGATTTCCAGCGAAGCTTGTTCATAATACCGAAGCGGTAAGCCGGATCTTTGTCTCCAATTATAACGCGGTCATCAGGAGTAATGTCACCGCTTCCGTCTGTATCGACAATCCGATAGTTTCCCGGATGATACCCTGTCGGTATGTCATCATGCAATTGCCAAATGCCATTAATCTGATAATCGTAAATGGCAGAAGTCGATTCTCCGATAAACAGGTTACTTGCCGTCAGGTCGTCTTCTTTCCCGTCACCGTCATTGTCTCTTCCCAATAAGGATATGATTTTATTTTTATTCGCTGAAATGTTGAATGTCGTACTCCATTCAAAATCCGGTGTCATAATGTTGCGGGAAGTAATGGTAAACTCAATGCCTTTGTTCCTGATTTTACCGATATTTGTACTTACGCTTGCAAATCCAGTTATAGTCGGCAACACCATATCATACAGCAAGTCACGGGTAGTTGTGGAGTAAAGTTCCAATGAACCGTTCAGACGGCTATGCAGCAAAGTAAAATCAAGGCCCAAATTAACCCCCATGGTTTTTTCCCATTTCAAATCTTTATTCCCCATTGCTGTAATTTGCTGGATGGTCTCGGTAGTCCCTCCGTCTCCAAATACGTAACCAGCCTCTGTCTTCATGGTCGGTAATGATTTATAGCGTGTTGTCTGATTTCCGCTGATACCCCAACCGCCACGAATCTTCAAATAATCAATCCAGGAGACCTTAAACCAATTTTCTTCCGACATCACCCATCCGGCTGCTACAGAAGGAAATATGGCGGATTTATTATTTTCCGCAAAACCGGAAAACCCGTCACGGCGAACGGTAGCCGTTAACAAATAACGATTTCTAAATTTATAGTTTATACGCAACATTTGATATAACAGAGCCTCGCTCCATGCATCCGAAGTGGTAAATTGATCCTGACCTAATTCCAGACTGTTATATCCCAAAGACAAGCGGGCAAATTTTTGAGCCTTGGCCTCCGTATAATTTTGTTTGCGCTTACTTGCTCCGTAAAGGAAAGTGGCGGAAATGCTATGGTCTCCGAACTCTCCGTTATAATTCACAATGTTATCGAAAGTCCAGTCGTAATATTCCGTATGTTGCTTGTAGGCTTCTCCGTTTAAACTTGCACCGTACTGATTTGCTTGAAAATGTTGGTCGATACGGTAATTATTACCAAAGTTGAAACGATAAGTCAAACCTTTTATCGGAAGCTGGACTTCCGCATACAGATTGGCAAAGAAATAATTATGTCTTTCCTTATCATCGACATTAGAACTCATAAACGGATTTACATCAAGCGTATTGAACGGATAGGGAATGATATTCCCGTTTTCATCATACGGTACACACAAAGGGTTTTGAGTTATCAGATTCCAAATTCCCGGTTCCGCACCGTCTTGATTGACAAATGAACCAAAGGCCTGAACGCCTGTCTTTAACCAACTGAATGGTTTAACATCTACATTTATACGGATACTGTTACGCTTGAAATTATCGTTGACAATGTAACCGGACTGGTCTGTATGGGCGTATGACAAAAGGTAAGACATGGCATCTGTACCTCCGGATAAACTTAACTTGGTTTCCCACATAGAAGCCGTTTGAGTGCCCTCACTCCACCAATCATAATCGTGCGCGGATAATCCGTCCGGCTGGGTATTATCCTTCATCGTATTATCCGGTAATTTATCACCGGAAGCCAAATTAAAGTCAGGATTAGGAGTCGTGTAGTCTGGCCCTAAAAAAGCCTCATCATAATAGAAAGATGTCATAAAGTCTAAATATTCTTTCCGGTTCATCGGACGCAAGTCTCTTGTAGGAGAAGACGTAGTATAAGAAGTAGAGAAATTCACTTTGGCTTTTCCCGCTTTTCCACGCTTAGTCGTTATCAAGAGAACGCCGTTGGCGGCCTGGGCACCGTAAACAGCCGTAGCACTGGCATCCTTCAATACATCAATAGATTCAATGTCATTCGGATTGATAGACGACAAAGAACTATTGTAAATAATCCCGTCCAACACTATCAACACGCTTTTATTGCCTGACAAAGTGTTTGTTCCACGGATAGACATATCAGGAGTGGTACCCGAAGCGGTCACTTGTCCGATATTCAGACCCGGAACCGTACCTTGCAGAGACTGAAGAATATTCGTATTCGGTGATTTCTCGAAATCCTTAATGTTCGCGCTTACCACCGCACCTGTCAGGTCCGACTTCTTCATTGAGCCGTATCCTACCACCACCACTTCGTCCAGTGCTTGGGCGTCTTCCGACAAGCGGATGGTGATATCCCGCTTTCCGCCTACCTTTACATTCTGGCTTATATAACCGATATAGGATACTTGCAATACGGCACCGGCGGGGACATCGAGGGTAAAACGCCCGTCAAGGTCGGTAATGGTGCCCGCCGACGTGCCTTCCACCTTGATGTTGGCACCGATAATCGGTTCACCAGCCGTATCCATCACAATGCCTTGCACGGTATGTGCCGTCCGCTGCTGTCCGGCCGCAAGAGCTTCTTTCTTGCTTCGCTTCATCAGCATGATGTTCTTTCCTTCCATGGCATAAACCACATCAGTCCCTTCGAACACTTTGTCGAGGACTTCCGACACCGGACGGTTCTTGGCATCGACATCCACCTTGCGGTCGAGATTGACTTCATTGACATCGTACACAAACAAATAATCGGTCTGGCTTTCGATTTCATCCAGCACTTGCCCGGCAGACATACCTGCCGACACAACCGTAACGCGCAGGTTCTGAGAGTATGACTCGGTAGCATACGCCGCACCGGCAAATAGAAATAAGGCTAAAAAAGCGTTTCTCATGATTCGGAATGAATGTTTTAATGGTACAATAAATTCCTGATACAAATTATTTTTCATAAATTTGCGGCATTAAATTTTAGGTTTTTACTTAAAGTTTGTATTCTCTTTTTTTGAGGGACGGTGTGGCAGCACCGTCCCTTTTTCATTTCAGTCCGTATTATTCCATAGGCATTCTTCGTTAAGGGTTATCATTCAAGTCAATATATTGTGATCACATTGGTTTCATCGTCTTTGGTATATGTGAAACGGTTGTTCAGCTTCAGCACGCGAAGCACGTGCTCGATGCCGTCCCTCGTGCGGAACTTGCCGGTGTAATGGTTATGCAGGATGTCCTTGTTTCTTACCACGATTCTTACACCATAATATAGTTCGAGCTTTTTCACCATATTTTCCAATGAAATGTCGTTGAAGCAAATCAGCCCCTCCCTCCACCGGAAATGGTCTTTGTTTCCGACAGGCTTTTTCACCAAGGTGCCCCCGTCCAGGCAAGCCTGCATATCCGGCTCTAACTTCATGCGGACACCTTGCCCCGTTATCTCCACCTTGCCTTTCAGCAGGGCGGTACGCCAAACGCTGTCGGACGCGTAAGCCGTGACATTGAACTCGGTGCCCAACACCCGCACATCGTAACGGCCGGTCTCTACAATAAAGGGATGTTCCTCGTCCGCCTTCACCGCAAAATACCCCTCGCCATCGAGCCGGACGTTGCGGGCCTCCCCGCCGAACGCAGCCGGAAACGTAAGGCGGCTTTGCGAATTGAGCCAGACCTTCGTGCCGTCTGCCAACACCAGTTCTGCCCGCTGGCCGGCGGGGACATAAACAGATTGCACCGCTTCGGATTTTTCCGGCCTGTTCCACCAATAATAGCTTCCTACGAAAACCAAGGCAAAAATTGCCGCTATTTTCAGCACTTCCCGAACCGGCTCCTTCCATGAAAGACGCTTTTCGGGAGCAGTTTCTTTGATATCAATATCGGTACGCCACAAAGCGAGGTCGTACAATGTGCGTTGTGCCCGGTACTCTTGCAAGTGTTCGGGACTTTCTTCAATCCACTCCAGCACTTGTTTCCGTTCGGCCTCCGTCACGTCTCCGGCGATGTATCGTTGTAATAAATCGGTATTCATCTTCTATAAGTTGGCTTTTGTATGTATAACGACCGAGCAGACGATTACCCTAAACAGAAAACGAAAAAAATAGCTGTTTTTTCCACAAAGCACAGCTGCCTGAGACAAGGCAATTTGCTTCATGTCCGGTTTATACAGGCTGAAACTATAGTTTTAACAAGCTGAAACTGTAGTTTCAATAAGCTAAAACAAGAGTTTCAGCATATATAAACTACAATGAAACTTATATAGGTATGGGAAAGAGGAATGTATGCCTCTGGCAATCAGCCAGTTGTGTGACATCCGGATGCCGTTTGTCAGAGGCGCAGATAAGGATAAACGATGCAAAGCAGAGGAAGATAATCCTTCAACGCTACGCGAAGCGCTTTCAGGGCTTTCGAGATGTGATATTCCACGCCCTTGACCGAGATGCCCAACGCTTCGGCTATCTCGCGGTTCGACTTCTCTTCAAAGCGGCTCAGGATAAAAGC
Source organism: uncultured Bacteroides sp. (assembly GCA_949296855.1). Taxonomy (GTDB): domain Bacteria; phylum Bacteroidota; class Bacteroidia; order Bacteroidales; family Bacteroidaceae; genus Phocaeicola. The sequence continues at coordinate 72,671 of CASFRN010000161.1, forward strand.
ACGGCGGGTTTGTTCGGGAAGCTGGTAAAGGGTTTGGCGCACGATGCATCCGATTTCATTCGAGAATATGTCTTCGGGCGAGCAGGCTTCGAGGGTGGAAATACGGAGCGAGAGTTCGCGGGTTTGCCAATCGGCAAACGACTCGAATGCAGCCGCTTTTACCTGTTCGTGTTTCAGCCAGTCAAGCGCTTTGTTCTTGAGGATGGTGAACAAAAGGGGAGCAATCTCTTCGACGGAGGCTATCTTTGTTTTTTCCCATAGGGCAATCAACGCCTCGGAAGCGATGTCTTCCGCCACCGCCTCATCGTGGACATACGACTTGGCGAAGCTGAACGCTTTCTTGTAATAAGAGGTGTAGATAAACGAAAACGATAGGTCCGGCATGTTGGGATAGTTAATAGTGAATAATGAACAGTTAATAACGGAGGAAATGTTTCCGAGTACCGTTATTAACCGTTCATTTTTAATTGTTAATCAGTTACTTATTCTTTGTCTTGTTTTAAAGGTGCAGGGGTATCTAAGCCACGCTTTTCAAGCAGCCACTTGATGTCGGGGCCTTTGCCGCGGAAGTTGACATACATATCCATTGCATCATCAATGCCGCCCGGCGTAAGGACATACTTGCGGAACTTGCCTGCCACTTCGGGGTCGAACAGGTTTCCGCTTTCCACGTATGCGCCGAAGGCATCGCAATCCAACACCTCTGCCCAAATATAGCTGTAATATCCGGCGGTATAGCCTCCGCCCATCGTATGATTGAAATACGTAGTGCGGTAGCGCGACGGAATCTGCTTGAGCAAGCCTCGCTTGCCCAACGTCTCGGCTTCGAACGCCATCACGTCCATATCGGCAGGTACGGATTTCAACGTATGGAAATCCATATCCAGAAGCGATGCGGCAAGATATTCCACCGTAGCGAAGCCTTGCCCGTACTTGCTGCTCTTGTCGTATTTCTCAACCAGCCCGGCCGGGATGACCTCGCCGGTCTGATAATGTTTCGCGTACACCTGCAACATTTCGGGCTGGAAGGTGAAATGCTCGTCTATCTGCGAAGGAAGTTCCACGAAGTCGCGAGGCACACCGCCCACGCCTGTATAGTGCACATCGCGGAACAGGCTATGAAGTCCATGCCCGAACTCGTGGAAAAGCGTCGTGGCCTCATCGGGACTCAACAAGGCAGGCTGCCCTGCGGAAGGCTTGGTAAAGTTGCACACAATCGTGACCACAGGCACCATGCGGTTTCCGTTTCCGTCATACGATTGCGGACGGTACGTGCCGCACCATGCCCCGCCCCGCTTGCTGGCACGCGGGAAGAAGTCGAAGTAAAGAATGCCCAGCTGCTTCCCGTCCTTGTCGATGCACTCGAACACCTGCGCTTCGGGATGAGGTTTCGGCATGTATTCCAACGGGCGGAAAGTCACGCCATACAAGCGTTTTGCCATATAGAAAGCCCCCTCGCGCACCCGGTTCAGTTCCAGGTACGGACGGATTTCGTTCTCGTCCATGTCGTATTTATGCTTTTTCGCCTTCTCGAAATAATAACGCCAGTCCCAGCCTTCGGGCTCGAAATCGTTGCCTTCGCGCTTAATTTCCGCCTTGATGTCGGCAAGCTCTTCTTTTGCTTTAGCGAGCGCGGGCGTCCAAAGCTGGTCGAGCAGGTCGTACACGTTCTTTTCATTCTTCGCCATCCGGTCTTCTAATGCCATCGAGGCATAGTCTTCGTACCCCATCAATTGGGCTTTTTCCAGACGGGCTGTAATCAAGTCGCGCACCACTTGCTTGTTGTCGGCATCGTTCCCGTTATTGCCCCGGTTGATATAAGCCTTATAAATACGCTCGCGCAACGCGCGGTTATCGGCATATTGCAAGAAAGGCATCACGCTGGGATTTTGCAACGTAAACACCCATTTCCCGTCCTCGCCCATGCTCTTGGCGGTCTCGGCGGCTTGGGCTATCAGGCTGGCGGGCAATCCGCTCAGGTCTTTCTCGTCGGTGATGACCAGCTTGAAGGCGTTCGTCTCCTTCAGCATATTCTGCCCGAAAGTAAGCTGGAGCATCGAAATCTTCTCGTTCAACGCCCGGAGCTTCTGCTGGTCGGCTTCGCTCAGGTTAGCTCCGCTGCGCACAAAATCCTTATACGTATTCTCTACCAGCTTGGCCTGCTCCTTATCCAGATTGAACTTCCCGCGGTTGTCATACACTTCCTTCACCCGCTGGAACAAGCGTTTGTTGAGCGAAATGTCATCGGAGTGTGCCGAAAGCAACGGCGACATCTCTTGGCTCAACGCCTGCATCTCGGCATTGGTATTGCAACTGTTCTGCCCGAAAAACACGGATGCCACCCGTTGCAACATCGCTCCGCTCCGGTCGAGCGCCACAATGGTATTCTCAAAATCAGGCATCGAGCGCTGGTTTACGATGGCGTCTATCTCCCGCTTCTGCTCTTCCATCCCTTTCAAGAACCCTTCACGGTAGTCTTCAATGGTGATTTGTTCGAAGGGCGGAACTCCGTAAGGCGTGTTAAACTCGCTCAGAAACGGATTGACGTGTCCCGCACCGTCTTGCCCGTAAGCCGCCACGCCCGCGGCAAAACATACGGCAAACATCAGTTTTCTGCAAACATTCATCTTCATAGCTTTTCTCTGCATTTATAATTTTTGCGCTAAATTACAGAAAAAATCAAGAATCGGAAACCAAAATGTGCTATCTTTGTGAGAGTAATCACTAATAATCCAATCCAATTATGAATTTGTGCATCAGAAAACGCCTCATCGGATGGGGGCTCTTGCTGCTGGCAGGAGCATCCGCTATGGCAAGCTCTCCGGATTCCGGACAAACATTAAACGCACCGTGGACAAAAGGTGCTTTCGAGACACGGCAATACCGCAACGTATTCGCCGAAATGGGTTACACGCAAGAAGAAATCGACAAACGGGTGCAAGCTGTCTTCGATGGAATCTTTTCGCCCGAAAATAAAGTGTATGTAGAGCCAGACGACTCTACGGCATACATCTGCGACATCGTACACAACGACGTGCGCAGCGAAGGTATGTCCTACGGCATGATGGTAGCCGTACAGTTCGGACGGAAAGACATCTTCGACCGCCTTTGGCGCTGGAGCAAAACCTATATGCAACACAAAGAAGGTCCCTCGGAAGGATATTTCGCCTGGTGCTGCCGCACGGACGGAAGCCACATCGACGGTGGTTCGGCTTCGGACGGCGAACTTTACTTCATCACTTCGCTGATTTTCGCATCGAACCGCTGGGGAAATGAAACAGGCATCAACTACCTTGCAGATGCACGCCACATCTTAGATTGTGCTTTGAAAAAAGACGGAACAGGCGGTATTATGCCACTTATCCATAAAGAGCACAAACTCATTACCTTCGTCCCGAATGATTTTGGGTATGCGTTTACCGATCCCTCTTATCACCTGCCCGCCTTTTACGAAGTATGGGCACGCTGGGCAGATGACGGACGTTCCGACTATTGGAATGAATGTGCCGAACGCAGCCGCCAATACCTGCACAAGGCAGTACATCCCGTAACCGGGCTTACTCCTGATTACAGCAATTATGATGGAAGCTTGATGCACAAAGGGTGGATGATAGGCGATGCATTCCGTTTCGATTCTTGGCGCGTGCCGATGAATATCGCACTCGACTATTCCTGGTCGTGCGCCGACCGTGAATGGCAACAAGCGTATGCGAATAAAATTCAAGATTTCCTTTATAACGAAGGGATAGATACGTTTATCAACCAATATAATGTAGACGGCACGATGTTGCCCGACAGCCTGCAAATGGGCATGCCTTCCCACGCTCCAGGATTAGTAGCCACAGCTGCAGCCGCTTCACTGGTATGCACACACGCCAAAAGCCGCGAGTTCGTGCAACGTTTATGGGACAGCCGCCCCACTCCCGGCTTCAACTATTATTACGACGGACTGCTCCGCCTGTTTGCCTTCATGCACCTGAGCGGAAAATACCAAGTGATTTTTCCGGAATAAATAAAAATGAATGTCCGCATTTCACCAAGGGGAAAGATGAAGATACCTTCGTGGGACGACGAAGATGCCTTCGTTAGGCGGTGAAGGCATCTTCGATGGCAGATGAAGGTATCTTCGGCGGGTAGAGGGGCGAGACGGGAAACTTTCTTGGTTTGTGCACAAGCCTTACAGCAATGACGATGCATACTTCCGCACTTGGGTAAGCCGTTCCATAAAGGATTTGTCGCGGGTGACTTGCTGCATATTGTAGTCAAGCTGCATCCGCATCAACAGACCTGCACTGATGCCCAACGCCGCTTCAAACAGCATGGCCGTGTTCGTAGTGAGCGGACGGCGGCAGTTCAGGATGTCGTTCAGCACTTTGTAGGATATGCCCGTCTGTGCGGCAAGCTGCGTCTGCGGCAAGTGGCGGCATTCTATCTCCTCCTTCAACAGTTCGCCCGGATGGATGGGGCGTTGGCAAATATATTTTCCCATCTTCTTACTATTTATAGTGGTTCGACAATTCCAATATGTTGCATATCGTCACGACCGTTTCCGCCGCGACCTGCTTTACCGTGAACTCAATGCGGTACTGGTCATTTACCCGGATGGAGGAAATGCCTGCCTTGTCTCCTTTCAGCACTTCATAATGCAGCGAGCGGATGGGATAGAGTTCTTCTATGCTCCCGGCTTGCTCCAGTGCCTTGACACGTAACTGGTATCGTGCTATGACAGAGGGTTGGAAGCGATGTTTCTTGTCCGTCGTCTTTCCTTCCTCATATAATTGGCGCAGGTATTCCTTATCAAAGTTTATTTCCATTGCTCATCAATTGGGTTCACTTTGCAAAGGTAATGCTTATTTTCGATATTCCACTATAAAAGTGGAAGTATTCTCTCCAAATTCATCCGCTGCCAGTGTCCTAATCCGGTCGCCGATTATGAAACTGTATTTCCCGCTGCGTGAGGTCACGTTATAGAAAAACATTGCGACTCTCCCTCCAAGCACGGAAAACGTGTGGTGTACGCTTTGCAATCCCCTAATGGCGGAGTGCATCTTACTGAAAACGAATGCTTATTGTTTTACTGCATTAAGGAAGCGGTCACTTACCTTTTTGCAATTCATTTCTGATAGACTAATATATACCTAATAATATATTCATCGGGGCAACGCTATGCGTTGCCCCGATGAATATAAATTAATTAAAACAACTTATTTTAATTATTAGGTCGGAATATTACAGGAAGAGAATTAGATGCAGCTTTCATTATAGGCGCACTTGCTTTTCCTTTTCCTGTCAATTCACCTATAATATTATCTATCACGTAATCCATATCTTCAAATCCTGTAGCTGTATCTGTAATATGCATTACGTTTGTCCAACTATCCAATTCAATCCAGTTCCCACTATTAGAACTACTCAAACCATTAGGAGCAAACAAGATTAAACGACGGCCTGAAGGCATTGCATCCCATTTAATTTGCATTCCTTCTACTGTCAAATCAGTATAGGATGTACCAACAAGATAAGGAGCATCAGTCCACAAAATAACAACTTGACGATGATAGCCATCATCTCTACCCCAATCATCTTTTGAGAATGCAACATCTAAAGCTTCCAAACCACTTTCCGGAGTATCACCCCCTCCTGTAGCACGCAAATTATTGACAAATTCACTAAATGCATCTCTATTATCAGGCATTGCATATACAGGTGACGTTTCTAACCAAGATGCACCATCTACATTTTTATCTCTAAATGCTACAACTTGAGTATTCAACGAAGTCAATCCAATACCCGCTTCATCACAAGCAGCTTTAAATATATCATAGAAATTCAATGCATTAACCTTTACAGTATTAATCAATCCACCCATACTTCCGGTAACATCCATACACATTACAACATCTACATTCAATGTATTGTCGCCAGTGGTGAACTCTTTAATAATCATATCATAACCTACTTGATTGTCTGCAGACATTTCTGCATTTACAAATGTCAAGCCGCCATGATCTGTTGTATTAAACTTATAATAAGCTCTATAATAATAAGTTGTATTAGGCTTAAGTCCTCTAAAGTCCACTTCAAATTCTTCACCTGTCTGAATGCCCGTTCCACTAAATTCCGGACTTGCATCTAATGTAAGTTTTGCCGGATCTGTATCACACACAATACCATAAACTCCATAATCATTAAAAATAGGAGATGCGCACCAAATAGAACCTTTTAATGTACATGACGATCCTCCTACTTTAAAGGTTGCTTCTCCAGTCCATAAAGCTAAATCATATTGTTTTTCAATAACGACCTCAAAGATAACATCAATATCCGTTATAAATACAAACGTACCATCTTCCTTTTCAAGACCTAAGATGTCAACATCAATATCTATACTAATTTCCAGACTAACGACATCTGCAAAAGTATCGGCTAAACCTACAACAGAAGGCAATTCACACTCACTCTTGCCCATGAAGAAATTAAAGTAAGCTAAAGCTTTAATTAATACTTCTTCACTTGAATAGGTAGCTTTAAGACTTTCCCACTCTGCAAACTCATAGGTAAATCCTCCTACTTTCTTCATTTCAGTACCATCGTCATAAACCAACTCTAAAACTGTTTTTTCATCTGTTGTATTATCTAAATAGCTGAAATATAACGATGTCTTATCTTCAAATATGATTTGCATTGGAAGTTTCTCATCTTTCGACAAAAGAATATTAATCTTTGTCGATTTGTCAAGAGACATATAACTTAAATAATCATATTCGTCGTCTAAACCTCCTGCACGGCTAACAGGTTCTGTAGCACTTTCACGATAAGAGAAATATCCTTCTGGAGTAATATAAGCCTTATCCCAATCTCCAATACCTTCTGTTACAAGTGCAATCTTGTCTAACTCTGCCACAGGATCAGTTTGCATAGGAAGTTCAAACGTTTCACCATTAAAGGTTATCACCAAAACTTTATTCCCGTCTTTTTCTACAACTTCAACATTGCTAAACCATGTATCTCCGTTATCTCCATCCGAACCGTCAACACCATCAACACCGTCTTTACCGTCTTCACCTACAGCTTTTACAGGATTGCCAGCGTCATCTAACATTTCTGTATAAGTCAAGCCACTGTCATAACTTATCATCCAGAAACCTTCTGTATTGACTTTCAATTGCGGAGTGACAGCATCCGCACCCGTTACCGGTATCTTTTCACCAGCCTCATCGGTAAGCCACGATTGTTCCCCGTCAATTGTCTGTGTCCAATAATACTTACCTTCAAAATCATCAAAACCAATGACAGGAGCATCTTTACCTGCAGCACCAGCAGCACCATCCTTACCGTTAGTCAATGTCGCTACATCTCCGTTATTGAAATGAATGGAATAACCATTGTCCGTCTTTTCTACGCTTGTAATAAGCAAATCGCCATCTATCGCATTCACAATGGTACTCATAGATGAAATATTCGTATTCATCTGAGTCAACTGCTCTTCAATGTTTGTTAACCGATTGTCCAACGAATTGACCTTGTTCCACAAATCGGCGTCGTCATACTTACACCCTGATATCGCCGTTACCAGCAGCAATACCCATAACCAAATGCTTTTTGTTTTCATACTCTATAAATTTAAGTGATTAATGCTTTGCTAAGTTATGATTTTTCAGCAAAATACAAAAATTGGTTATAAGTTATAAGTAACTAAATGGACGTTTTATATAACTAAGCGGTCGAAAAAGATGACTATTGTGACAAAAAAATTAATGAATATCCGCAAATATCCAATGTAGGGGCGGGGTTTTCCCGCCCAAATACATCAACGGATATCTCAGTGGACGCATTCGGGCAGGCAAACCCTGCCCCTACAAGCTATTTGGAGAAATGCGGACATTCATAAATAATCAGCGCAGATTCCCGCAGCCCATAAACAGCTGCGGAAATCTGCGCTAACCTGTGTTTAAACGGCGTTTAAAAACTTACTTCGCAATAATCAGGTAATAATTCTTCTTGCCGCGCTGAACGAGGAGGTATTTCCCGTCGAGCAAATCGCCGACGGTAACCACTTGGTCGAATGCGGTGAGTTTTTCTTTGTTGAGCGATACGCCTCCGCCTTGTACCATTTTGCGCATCTCGCCTTTCGAGGGGAAGATAGCGGCTTTTTCCACGAATAAGTCAATGGCTTTGATACCGGATTCTATCTCAGCCTTAGCCACTTCAAACTGAGGTACACCTTCGAACACGGAAAGCAACGTATCTTCATCCAAACGCTTCAACGCATCGGATGTAGCGTTTCCGAAAAGGATGCCCGATGCTTCTACGGCTGCATTGTAATCTTCTTCGGAGTGTACCATCACGGTAACTTCTTTTGCTAACCGCTTCTGAAGCGCACGCAAATGCGGAGCTTCCTTGTGCTCGGCTATCAAGGCATCGATTTCTTCTTTGGTGAGTGAAGTGAATATCTTGATGTAGCGTTCGGCATCTTCATCGCTCACGTTCAGCCAGAACTGATAGAACTTATACGGAGAGGTGTAACGCGGGTCGAGCCATACGTTTCCGCTCTCGGTCTTTCCGAACTTGGTACCGTCGGCTTTTGTCACTAACGGGCAAGTCAAAGCAAATACCTCGCCTCCGTTGGTACGGCGAATCAATTCGGCACCTGTAGTGATGTTACCCCATTGGTCGCTTCCGCCTAACTGGAGCTTGCATCCGCGAGTCTCGTATAAATGCAAAAAGTCGTATCCTTGGAGCAACTGATAGGTGAACTCGGTGAATGAAAGTCCGTCGCGTGCCTCGCCGTTCAAACGTTTTTGCACGGAATCCTTCGCCATCATATAATTAACGGTGATGTGCTTGCCTACCGTACGGGCAAAGTCCAAGAAAGTAAAGTCTTTCATCCAATCGTAATTGTTCACCAGTTCTGCACGGTTCGGGGCATCCGACTCAAAGTCGAGAAACTTGCCCAACTGCTTCTTAATGCACTCTTGGTTATGGCGCAAGGTTTCTTCGTCCAGCAGATTCCGTTCCTGCGATTTGCCGGAAGGGTCGCCAATCATACCGGTAGCTCCGCCCACCAATGCCAAAGGCTTGTGTCCGCAACGTTGGAAATGCCGCAACATCATCACACCACACAAGTGACCGATATGCAAGGAGTCGGCGGTAGGGTCGAAACCCAAATAAGCCGTAACCATTTCTTTTTCCAACAATTCTTCGGTGCCGGGCATCATGTTATGCACCATTCCACGCCATTTTAATTCTTCTACAAAATTCATCGAATGAGATTCTTAGTTTAACATTATAGTAAAGTTGAGGGCAAAAGTACGACACTTTATCTGAATAAGCAATTTTTATCGGTTAAAAAAGAGACGGTTAACCGTCTGGCTAACCTCACGAGCCAATGATTCGGGAGCAATTCCACGTATCTCCGCGGCACGTCCGTATAAGGACCTGATGGAAGCGAGGCTCTCGTCGGTCTCTAAAAGAAAAGCCCCTGCGGGCATACAGCGCAACGCATCGGCATGATAATGCTCGCCAAAAGACAAATAGAACCCTTGCCTCACCAAACTTTGCGCAAGCTCCTTCTTCCCTCTGAAGCCATGGATAATCCAAGGCTGGGAAGGATGAACCTCTTTTTTTAGAGCAATCAATTCGTTATAAGCCTTTACGGCATGAATAATCAAAGGAAGGCAATATTGTTCGGAAAGGGAAATCACCTTGCGGAAAGCTTCTTCCTGTAATGCGGAAGGCGCATCACAACACTTGTCAAGTCCGGCTTCGCCTAAAGCGATTATCCGTTTATCATCCTGCAACATCGATTCCACCCATTGAAGCCGCACGGGATAATCCTCGTCCGTAAGATGCCACGGATGTATCCCTGCCGAAATGTATATAGCTTCATCGGGTGTCGGCATATAGTTGCTATCGGCATTGTATATAGCTTCGGAAGGACATGCAGATAAATGATGGGTATGGATATCGAAATACATTTTAAGTGATAAAGGAGGTAAAGAATTAAAGCAATTAGGGAACCGGGTCGTATCCCGAACCGCCCCACGGATGACACCGGAGCAAACGGCGCATGGCTAAATACAGCCCCTTAAACGGGCCGTGTTTCTTGATTGCCTGTATGGCATATTCGGAACAAGTAGGGGTAAACCGGCATGAAGGGGGAGTAAAAGGCGAGATGCAGTTCCGGTAAAAATAAACAGGGAGCAGAAGCAGGAACGAAAGCATCTTTTTCATCGGGCAACTATACCATACGCTCAGCCGTGAGCTGAAGCAATTTCTTTACCTTCTCTTCCACTTCCGAAGAAGCGTGAAGCTCGTTGTCGAGCCAAATGAAAGCGATGACTCCTTTTTTTCCGGCAGCTTCCAGCGGTCCGGTCAGCAGAGACTTATTCTTACGATAGGCCTCCCTGATCTGACGTTTCACCCGGTTACGCTTTACCGCACGTTTGAAACGCTTCTTGGAGACACTGACCAACACAGAAACAGTAGGCAGGTTCTCCGCTTCCACCAGCATATAGACAATGCGCAACGGAAAAGCCGGAAACGACTTGCTTCCTCCGGCAAACAGCTTGTCTATCAAGAGCAAGCCGGTCAGATGTTCGGCTTTCGGGAATGTAGGTCTTACTAGTTCTGTCATGGTTTAAACATTAAGAAACGCAGATTAACGCAGATTTTCACAGATTTTATCTCTTGTCATCCGCGCAAATCTGCGTTAATCTGCGTTTCAATATACCTTCAATTGAATCTTATTTATTATGCTCGCGGATAAACATATCCAGTGCGGCAGGCATCGAAGGGGCGGATACCGTAGGAGCTTCCAAGTCCAGACGCAATCCGGCATCCTTTACTGCTTTTGCCGTAGTCGGCCCGAAACTTCCGATAGCAATATCCTTTTGCTCAAACTTAGGGAAGTTTTTCATCAACGACTGGATTCCTGCCGGACTGAAGAAGATAAGCATATCGTAATCGAACTGCTCTTCCGGAGTGAAGTCATTACTTACCGTACGGTACATCACCGCTTCGGTATGCTGGATGTGATGTTTGTCTAACAAGTCTTTCACTTCATCATTGTGTACGTCCGACATCGGAATCAGGTATTTCTCCGAACTGTGCTTTACAATCAGAGGCACCAAATCGGCGAACTTGCCCGTAGCACCGAAGAATACTTTCCTCTTACGGTACTGAACGTATTTCTGAATATACAGGGCGATGGTCTCCGAGGTGCAGAAATACTTCATGGTTTCGGGAATGGTCACGCGCAACTCCGTACAAAGATTGAAGAAGTGGTCAATGGCGTGACGCGAAGTGAACACAACAGCCGTATGGTTCAAGATGGAAATCTTCTGTTGTCTGAATTCCTTTGCCGACAAACTCTCAACTTTTATAAATGGGCGAAAATCTATTTTCACTCCATACTTCTCAGCAATGTCAAAATATGGTGACTTTTCTGATGTAGGTTTAGGCTGAGAAACGAGGACTTTTTTAATCTTCAAGGCACTAAAAATTTAAAATCACAATTTGGTTCATATAGAGGATTCCTTTTGCCAGTAGCAGAAGGGGTACCATTTCGAGGGCACAAAAGTACAGAATAAAATGAAGAAAACCATAACTTTGACCGAAAAAGTTCCTAAATCCCTTGTAAAATAACAATATTTTAGCGAAAACCAAGGTAATTGCTATCAATATATTACTGATAACAAAACCGGGACGGAAGTAAACAATGAACAACATGAGCGGGAACAAGAGGAAGCACAAGGCACTTAAAATATCGAAATAGGTACGAATCCACGCCTTGCCCCGCTCTCTCTCGAAGAAAACCCAATTGACGAACGTGTAGCTTCCCCACTTGAACAACATATAAGCCACCGACAAAAAAATATATACACCTATCAATGCCTCATGAGGCGTGACATAAGCCAAAGCGGGAAATGCCGTCAGCGAATAATCATAGAAAAACAAGCCGTAGCAGACGCAGGTGAGCAACGGAAACAATACCGTATAACCATTGTCCGTGCCCTGTGCGTCATCGAACAGACTGCTCCGCTCTCTGCGCTGGAACAACGCCTTTATATGCTGGACAATATACTTCTTCCCATTCTTTACCACATGGGCGAACACGAAAAAGCAAACCAAGAACAAACAGGCAATCGACCATTCGGAATGAATCCGGTAGGGCAACGGCTCTCCCTGCATACCAGCCGCCGAAGTGGCTTGCACGCTTCTTGCCAAAGCGCTGTCAAGCTGTAATTCCTGCTTGCGCGCTATCTCTACGACGTATTCGAATCCGATGGAGCAAGTGTCGTTGTTCATACAACCGCAAATTTACGGATTTCTTTGTTCCAAAGCGGAACCGTGCAACATAAATTTACAGCCTCATCGGGGGTAAATGCGATTTCCCATAAAGATTCATGCTCACGGCGCATAAAATGTTGGTCAATCGCTTTCTCCAACATCTCAATCAACGGGTTATAGAAACCGCTTGTGTTTAAAATCACAATCGGCTTGTCGTAAAGCCCCAACTGTTTCCAAGTAATGATTTCCATCAATTCCTCCATCGTGCCGCATCCGCCAGGAAGTGCAATGACCGCATCCGACATTTGAGCCATCAATTCCTTACGCTCGTGCATGGTTCCGGTCTCCACCAGCCGGGTCAACCCCGTATGATGCCAACCCCGCTCTACCATAAACCGTGGGATGACACCCGTCACCGTCCCTCCCGCGGCAAGAGCTGTATCGTTCAGGCATCCCATCAATCCTACTTTACCCGCTCCGTCAATCAGGTTAATCCGCCTTTCCGCCAAAAGCTGTCCTAACCTCTCGGCGGCTTCGAAATAAGCCGGAGCGATTTGCGGGCTTGACGCACAATACACACAAATATTCTTTATTTCATTCATACACTTACTGATAAAAGTCACCACAGATTACACAGATTATCTTATTTTTATTTTATAATCCGTGTAATCTGTGGTGAGAAAATTCGAGTATTACAATCCGAAAGCCGCTTTTACTTTATCTACGTAGTCCAACTTCTCCCAGGTGAAGAGTTCTACCTCTACATCCTTGTTGCCTTCGTAAAGCGATTCGAAATGCTTGGTCACTACTTTCGGCTCACGTCCCATGTGCCCGTAAGCTGCCGTTTCGCTATAAATCGGGTTACGGAGCTTCAACCGTTCTTCGATGGCACGCGGACGCATATCGAAGATTTCATCTATCTTCTTGGCGATTTCCCCATCGCTCATGGCTACATGGCTTTTCCCGTATGTATTGACATAAATGTTAATCGGGCGTGCTACGCCGATTGCATACGATACCTGTACCAATATTTCATCCGCAACACCGGCAGCAACCAGATTCTTAGCAATATGGCGGGCGGCGTATGCAGCGCTGCGGTCTACCTTACTGGGGTCTTTACCCGAGAAAGCGCCTCCACCGTGTGCACCTGCTCCCCCGTAGGTATCAACGATAATCTTACGTCCAGTCAAGCCCGTATCTCCATGCGGGCCGCCGATAACGAACTTGCCGGTAGGATTGACATGGTATGTAATTTGGTCATTGAATAAATTCAATACTTCCGGATTGTGGATTCCGGCAATTACACGAGGCATCAGGATATGGATTACATCTTCATGAATCTGTTTTACCATTGCTTCGTCCGCCTTCAATTGAGCCTCTTCCGAATCATCATCGGGCAAAATGAATTCATCGTGTTGGGTAGAAATGACAATCGTATCAATCCGTATCGGACGGCGGTTATCATCGTATTCGATGGTTACTTGGCTTTTTGCATCCGGACGGAGGTAAGTCATCACCTTGCCCTCTTTGCGGATTTCCGCCAATACCATCAATAACTTATGCGCCAGATCGAGCGACAGAGGCATATAGTTTTCGGTTTCATTCGTTGCATAACCGAACATCATCCCCTGGTCGCCCGCACCCTGTTCCATCGGATCCTTGCGCTCTACCCCCCGGTTGATGTCAGGACTCTGCTCATGGATGGCGGAAAGCACTCCGCATGAGTTGCCTTCGAACATATATTCGCTCTTGGTATAGCCGATGCGGTTGATTACCTCACGCGCCACACGCAGAAGATCGATGTAAGCTTTTGTTTTCACTTCTCCTGCCAGCACTACCTGTCCGGTAGTGACCAATGTTTCGCAAGCTACTTTCGAACTGGGGTCGTATGCCAACAGTTTGTCAAGCACAGCGTCGGAAATCTGATCCGCCACTTTGTCGGGGTGTCCTTCCGACACCGATTCGGATGTGAATAAGTATCCCATTTTTGTTTTATAAATTAAAAGGATTAATAAATGCCGTGTACAGACAAGAGTAGGAATCGCAAGATGCGGGAGATTCTGATGAAACGTGTTTTAGCATTTTTTTCCGTGGTTGCAAGCTACTCAAATCTTTCCACTTTCAAATTTGGCGCAAAGATACACTTATTCCTTGAATAAAGGTGAGGGAAAAACGTATTTAACATATTCTAAAAAACCCATTCCGGCGCATCTTCTTATACTCCTTCACAAAGCCAGCCACCTGTGCATTTTATAGCACACAGATAACACAGAAGGGCACAGATGACCACAGATTTTATTTTTTTCTATGGACACAGCACAGCCTTAATCAATCTGTGTAAATCTGTGTCATCTGTATGCTATCGGAAACATCAACAGAAATGCACAAATACATCCCGTTCACAGTATAAGTAACCTTGTTTGTAATACTTATTCCAGCCGGAAAAGCAGCCCGGCTCATTCGCTTACTATCCACTTTTCGATGTTCCGTGCCTGTGCGCTGAAGTTCACCCCTACCTTATACAGTTGGCGGGAATCGGACTGGAAAGGCTGCGCATATTGTTTTTCTTCTATCTGGCGCAAGGCATCTTCAGCCGTGCCTTCCAGGCTACCGTCAAGTTAGAAGTGCAACTCCGCCACCGCCTTCCTCCGTCCTTGGAACGTAGCGGAAAGGGCGGAGGAAGGCGGTGGTAGCCTGGCAACGGGTCATCCGGCAATACAAAATAAAAAAGGGAGACCGCCGTCTCCCAAGGATTAACTACTTTTGTATTGTCAATTATGTATAA
>CASFRN010000162.1 GCA_949296855.1 uncultured Bacteroides sp.
CGTCCCTTCACTTCTTCCAGCGAACGGCAAACACAAGCTTCGCCACATAAGCCGTCATCCGTAGCCACTTGACGCAATACCTCCATACCGCTCACTCTTCCCGATAACCGGCGTATACCAGCCAAAACCTCTGATGAAGGGAAAAACGTCCCGCTTACCCCGGCTTTGCGCAACGTATGCACAAAAGCCGGATTCCATCCCCAAGGCGAATAAGGGGCATCAAGCCATACGTCAGTCCATTCCACTTCGGGAAATGGCGTCCGGCCGTTACATAACTGCTCCCAACAAGGCACCCTCTCCAACAATCCGACTTTTACAACGCTGCCTGCAAGAGCATACCAAGCCGGAAGTGCCGAAAGGTCATCTGCCATACGTGCTATCTCGGCTGGCACTTTATAATAAGGAGTAAAATTAGCAAGTGCCATATCATTCTCCGGATTGAAATAATAAACCGTTTTCTTCATACAAAACCTCAATTGACAAATTAAATGCAGAAACACAAAGTTACACGAAAAAAATAATATTTTGATAACTCCAGTTTGCAAATTAATGAACTATTAGTATATTTGCACCGAAGAAACTGAAATTCATGGAAGCATTCTACAGAACACATAATTACTTAGTCGAGCATACCAACGCCCCTGTCCGGCGCGACTTGATGGATGAGATAGACTGGAACGCCCGCCTCATCGGCATCAAAGGAACACGCGGAGTAGGGAAAACCACATTCTTGCTGCAATATGCCAAGGAAAAATTCGGTTTCGACCGTTCGTGCCTATTTGTAAACATGAACAACTTCTATTTCTCACAATACAGTTTGGTCAACTTTGCGGGCGAATTTGTCAAACGGGGCGGAAAAGTGCTTCTTATCGACCAAGTATTCAAGCTTCCGCACTGGAGCCACGACCTGCGCACCTGCTACGAACGTTATCCCAACCTGAAAATCGTCTTCACCGGTTCGTCCGTGATGCGGCTGAAAGACGAGAATCCGGAACTGAACGGCATCGTACAATCGTACAACCTGCGCGGCTTCTCTTTCCGTGAGTTCCTGAACCTGCAGACGGGCAACCACTTCTCGGCTTATACCCTCGATGAAATCCTGACAGGACACGAACACATCGCGAAAACCATCCTGCCCCACATCAATCCGCTCAATTACCTGCAAGACTACATACACCACGGCTTCTACCCTTTCTTCTTGGAAAAACGGAATTTTTCGGAGAATCTGCTGAAGACCATGAACATGATGATAGAAGTAGACATCTTGCTCATCAAACAAATTGAGCTGAAATATCTCTCGAAAATAAAAAAATTATTATATTTGTTGGCGGTAGACGGACCGGTTGCACCCAACATCAGCCAACTGGCGTCGGACATACAGACTTCGCGCGCCACGGTGATGAATTACATCAAGTATCTTGCCGACGCACGGCTGATAAACATGGTCTACCCGAAAGGAGAAGTGTTCCCTAAAAAGCCTGCCAAGATTATGATGCACAATACCAACCTGATGTACAGCATCTATCCGGTGAAGGTAGAGGAACAAGACGTATTGGAAACATTTTTCGTCAATTCGCTTTGGAAAGACCACAAAGTGAACAAAGGAGAAAAAGGAACTTCGTTTTTAGTGGACGAACGGTTGAATTTCCGCATCTGCGGCGAAGGATACAAAATAAAAAGCAATCCGGACATCTATTACGCCATGCACCGGGCGGAACTGGGGCATGGCAACCAAATACCTTTATGGCTATTCGGATTTTTATATTAACGCATGAAAAAGAAAAAAGGATATTTTATTACCTAATAATATAATTAGTAATTGTATGACTAAACAAAAAAAATTCATCACGTGTGATGGTAACGAAGCTGCCGCTCACATTTCGTACATGTTTACGGAAGTAGCTGCCATTTACCCCATCACTCCGTCGTCTACTATGGCTGAGCACGTAGACGAATGGGCTGCCGCAGGTCGTAAAAACATCTTCGGCGAAACAGTTTTGGTTCAAGAAATGCAATCTGAAGGCGGTGCTGCAGGTGCAGTTCACGGCTCTCTTCAGGCAGGTGCATTGACTACTACTTATACCGCATCTCAGGGTCTGTTGCTGATGATTCCGAACATGTACAAAATCGCAGGTGAATTGCTGCCTTGCGTATTCCATGTATCGGCACGTACATTGGCTTCTCACGCTCTGTGTATCTTCGGCGACCACCAAGATGTGATGTCTACCCGTCAGACCGGTTTCGCTATGTTGTGCGAAGGCTCTGTACAGGAAGTTATGGATTTGGCTGGTGTAGCTCACTTGGCTACCATTAAATCTCGTGTTCCGTTCGTAAACTTCTTCGACGGTTTCCGTACTTCTCACGAAATCCAGAAGATTGAAAAGCTGGACAACGAAGACCTCGCTCCGCTTATCGACCAAAAAGCGTTGGCAGAGTTCCGTGAACGTGCGCTGACTCCGAACAAACCGGTAGCACGCGGTATGGCTGAAAACCCCGACCACTTCTTCCAACACAGAGAATCTTGCAACCCGTACTACGAAGCAGTTCCTGAAATCGTAGAAGAATACATCAACGAAATCAACAAGATTACAGGACGTAACTATGGTCTGTTCGATTACTATGGTGCAGAAGATGCAGAAAACATCATCATCGCCATGGGTTCAGTAACAGAAGCTACCCGTGAAGCCATCGACTACCTGACTGCTCAAGGCAAGAAAGTAGGTTTGATTGCCGTTCACTTGTATCGTCCGTTCTCGGCTAAGCACTTCTTGGCTAAAATGCCTAAGACTGTGAAACGCATCGCTGTGCTCGACCGCACAAAAGAACCGGGATCGAATGGTGAACCGTTGTACTTGGATGTTAAAGATATATTCTACGGACAAGAAAATGCCCCGCTTATCGTAGGCGGACGTTACGGCTTGGGTTCGAAAGATACAACTCCGGCTCAAATCTTGTCAGTATACGAAAACCTCGAACTCCCGATGCCGAAAGACCACTTTACTATCGGTATTGTGGATGACGTTACTTTCACTTCACTTCCGCAAAAAGAAGAAATCGCTCTCGGTGCAGAAGGCGTATTCGAAGCTAAATTCTACGGTTTGGGCGCAGACGGTACAGTAGGTGCTAACAAGAACTCTGTAAAGATTATCGGTGACAACACCGACAAGTATTGCCAAGCTTATTTCTCTTACGACTCTAAGAAGTCGGGAGGTTTCACTTGCTCTCACTTGCGTTTCGGCGACCACCCGATTCACTCTACTTACCTGGTAACTACCCCGAACTTCGTAGCTTGCCACGTTCAGGCTTACCTGCACATGTATGACGTGACCCGCGGTCTGCGCAAGAACGGTACCTTCTTGCTGAACACCATTTGGGAAGGCGAAGAACTGGCTAAGAACTTGCCGAACAAAGTAAAGAAATACTTTGCTGAAAACAACATCACCGTTTACTATATCAACGCAACCCAGATTGCACAGGAAATCGGATTGGGCAACCGTACCAACACCATCCTCCAGTCTGCATTCTTCCGTATCACAGGCGTTATCCCTGTAGACTTGGCTGTAGAACAAATGAAGAAATTCATCGTGAAGTCTTACGGCAAGAAGGGTGAAGACGTTGTCAACAAGAACTATGCAGCTGTTGACCGTGGCGGTGAATACAAACAATTGACTATCGACCCGGCATGGGCTAACTTAGAAGTTGAACCGGCTGCCGCTAACAACGACCCGGCATTTATCAACGAAGTGGTTCGTCCGATCAATGCACAAGACGGCGACTTGTTGCCGGTTTCTGCATTCAAGGGTATCGAAGACGGTACTTGGCATCAGGGAACAGCTAAATACGAAAAACGTGGTGTAGCTGCTTTCGTTCCGGAATGGAATCCTGAAAACTGTATCCAGTGTAACAAGTGTGCATACGTTTGTCCTCACGCTGCTATCCGTCCGTTCATCCTCGATGCTGAAGAACAGAAGGGCGCTAACTTCCCGATGCTGAAAGCTGTGGGCAAGCAATTCGACGGCATGACTTTCCGCATGCAAGTTGACGTTTTGGACTGCTTGGGTTGCGGTAACTGCGTTGACGTATGTCCGGGCAACCCGAAGAAGGGTGGCAAGGCTTTGACCATGAAACATTTGGAAAGCCAATTGGCAGAAGCAGACAACTGGACTTACTGCGTAGACAACGTGAAGAGCAAACAAGACTTGGTAGACATCAAGGCAAATGTGAAGAACTCTCAGTTCGCTACTCCGCTCTTCGAATTCTCTGGCGCTTGCTCAGGTTGTGGCGAAACTCCGTATGTAAAACTGATTTCTCAGTTGTTCGGCGACCGTGAAATGGTATCTAACGCTACCGGATGTTCTTCTATCTACTCAGGTTCTGTACCTTCTACTCCGTACACAACCAACGAAAAAGGTCAGGGTCCGGCATGGGCTAACTCCTTGTTCGAAGACTTCTGCGAATTCGGTTTGGGTATGGAATTGGCTAACAAGAAACTGCGCAACCGCATCGAAGACGCTATGAAAGCTGCCATCGCTTCGGAAGAAACTCCGGCTGAATATAAAGAAGCATTCCAAGAATGGATTGACGGACGCAACGATGCCGACAAGAGCAAAGCTGCAGCCGCTAAAATTATCCCGTTGGTAGAAGCCGCTAAGGACAAATGCCCGAGCTGCGCTACTATCTACGAATTCAAGGATTACCTCATCAAACGTTCTCAGTGGATTATCGGTGGTGACGGTGCTTCTTACGATATCGGTTACGGAGGTCTCGACCATGTAATCGCTTCAGGCGAAGACGTGAACATCCTCGTATTGGATACCGAAGTTTACTCGAACACAGGCGGTCAGTCTTCTAAAGCTACTCCGCTGGGTGCTATCGCTAAATTTGCCGCTTCTGGTAAACGCGTACGCAAGAAAGACCTCGGTCTGATTGCCACTACTTACGGTTATGTATATGTAGCTCAGATTGCAATGGGTGCTGACCAAGCTCAGACTTTGAAGGCTATCCGCGAAGCTGAAGCATATCCTGGTCCGTCATTGGTTATCGCATACGCTCCGTGTATCAACCACGGTTTGAAAGCAGGTATGGGCAAGAGCCAAGCAGAAGAAGCTAAAGCCGTTGAATGCGGTTACTGGCATCTGTGGCGCTTCAACCCGGCTTTGGAAGACGAAGGCAAGAATCCGTTCTCACTCGACTCGAAAGAACCGAACTGGGCTAACTTCCAAGACTACCTGAAAGGTGAAGTACGTTTCGCTTCTGTAATGAAACAATATCCGACAGAAGCAGCCGACCTCTTCGCAGCTTGCGAAAAGATGGCTAAGAAACGTTACGATTCATACAAGCGTATGGCTGCTATGGATTGGAGCGAAGAAAAAGCCGAATAATAATCGGGATTTGATTTGACAATATAGTTGTTAATAAGCCGCTGGTTCCTGTGAAGGAATCGGCGGTTTTTTATCTATCATTCTCCCATCACTTGAAAGTGCCCTGTTTTGTTACGAAACCAGCCGCCTGTCACCACCGTTTTATGAAGGTACCTTCGTAAGGCGATGAAGACGCCTTCGTGAAGCGATGAAGATACCTTCAACGGCACATGAAGACGCCTTCATCGGAAAACCGGTTCTCCACCCCTCAATAGATTGCCCTGTGTGACTTCTGACCTCCCTTCATTCAGCCGTTTGTCAACAACGTAACTTCAATCATAATTATTGCATAACTGAAAAAAAAAGTCTACTTTTGTAAAGTGCCACCATAATCCATACGATATGAAGCCACTTGAACGAAGAAAATACCCATACGGCATCCAGGTATTCTCGATTATCCGCCGGGAAAACTATATGTATGTCGACAAAACTGAATACGTCTACCGCATGACGCATTCCGACAATAAATACATGTTCCTGAACCGCCCACGCCGTTTCGGCAAGTCATTGCTTACTGATACTTTGCAGTGCTATTTCGAAGGACGGAAAGAACTCTTCGAAGGGCTTGCCATCGAAAAATTAGAAACGGAATGGACAGCCTATCCCGTACTGCATTTCGATATGAGCACAGCGAAAAACCTGAGCAAGGAAGGGCTGGAAAGCGAACTGAACCTGAAGCTAAATGCATACGAAAAGATATATGGACATGAAGACACCGAAATCGAAGCTAACCAACGCCTGCAAGGGCTAATTAAACGCGCTTATAAGCAAACAGGTAAGGAAGTAGTCATATTGATAGACGAATACGATGCACCGTTGTTGGACGTGATGCACGAAGAAAAGGACCTACCTGTCCTTCGTAACGTGATGCGCAACTTCTACAGTCCGCTTAAAGCCTGCGGCAAATACCTGCGCTACGTCTTCCTGACCGGCATTACCAAGTTCTCGCAACTCAGCATCTTTAGCGAGCTGAATAACATCGAAAACATCAGTATGGACGCAAACTATGCTGCCATCTGTGGCATCACGGAAGAAGAAATGCGAACACAGATGGATACCGACATTGCATTGTTCGCCGACAGATTGGGGACTACAAAAGAAGATGCCTTGCAACAATTGAAATCATATTACGACGGATACCATTTTGCTTGGCCATCGCCCGATGTATATAACCCGTTCAGCCTGATGGCTGCACTAAGCAAAGGGAAAATAGAATCATTCTGGTTCGGAAGCGGAACGCCAACTTATCTGATAGAAATGCTGAACAAATACAAGGTGATTCCGCAGGAGATAGGCGGACGCAAGTGTGAAGCGGCAGATTTTGATGCGCCTACCGAACGGATGACCGACATCACCCCGCTATTCTATCAAAGCGGATACCTGACCATCAAGGGTTATTCTGCCTTCTCAGGCTTATACCAACTGGACATTCCCAATAAGGAAGTACGCATCGGACTGATGAAAAGCCTGCTCGTCAACTACGTGCAACGTCCCTCCCAGCTGAACACGTTAGTGGGCGAAATGGCGGAATGCATCCATTTTGATGATATGGACGGGGCACTCCGGCTAATGCAGACCGTATTGTCTACCGTACCCTATTGCGAAAACACCCGCTACGAAGGACACTACCAGCAGATGATTTACCTGATTTTCACCCTATTGGGAAATTTTGTGGACGTGGAAGTGCGTACTCCACAAGGCAGAGTCGATGTAGTGATGCGCACACATTCTACCTTATATATCATCGAATTGAAGCTCGACAAGAATGCCGATGAAGCCATCCGGCAAATCGACTTAAAACAATATCCCGAACGCTTTGCGCTCTGCGGGCTTCCGATAGTAAAGGTAGGCATCAACTTCGACAGCGAAAAGCATACGCTGACCGACTGGGAAATCAGAAAGGAAAACGAACTGTAATATTAACAAATAAAACAATCAGACATTAAAAGAAGTCATTTCAGGAAGTTAGAAGAAGTTATTTCAAGGAGTAAAAAGCCAATACTTTTACTAATCCCGAAGACATAACTCCTTCTAAACTCCTTTTATTCATTAAAACATTTACCACAAATAGGTACGACGCTCTACAGGCAGATAAAGTTTATCCCCTTCCTGCACATCGTATAACTCATACCAACGGTCGCAGTTCATCACCACACCGTTAACCCGCTCTTTGCTCATAGAGTGTACGTCTTGTTCCTCGAACAAAGCCGCATTTACATATTCCGGACTGTATTTCGAACGCCACAACTCGGCAAAACTCTGAAAGAACTTGCGTTCTTGCTTCAATCGTTCCTCACCGATATAGCCGTCACGGTCCAAGCGTTCCATATAAGCCTGATGAACCATCAGGAAACCGCCTAAGTCGGCAATGTTCTCCGTCAGCGTCTGCTCACCCGGAGCATATACGCCCGGCATCTCGTCGGGCAGCAACTCCAACTGGTCGTAACAGTCTATCAAAAGCTGCTGGCGGTCTTCAAACTCCATCTTGTCAGCCACCGTCCACCAATTGCGCAAATTGCCCATTTTGTCGTAATTAGCTCCGAAACTATCGAATCCGTGCGTCATTTCATGACCGATAACCATAAATACCGCATAATTGAAAGCATCGGAATAAGCAGGGCTATAAAGCGGTTCAAGCATAAAGCAGGGATAAATACACAGGCTGTTAGTCACAGGGTTATAAAAAGCGTTGGTTAATATCAGCTCATAGCCCGGAATGGCGATGCAGTCGTTAAAATTAGCATCTTGTGCATTTTGCCCAACCAAGCCGACACGCAGGGCAGTGTATGCCTTGCGCAGCTGCATCACGTCTTCCACCAGCGAAGCCCCGTCCAAGGGAGCCAGCCCTTCTTCCATCCATACATCAGGATAACCCACATCGAAGCGCATCGCTTCCAGCTTTTCCAATGCGGCGGTCTTCGTTGTGGCACTCATCCAATCTACCGCCTCAATGCGTTTATGGAAAGTTTGACGCATTTCCTCGCAAACCGCCATATATTGCTGTTTCAGTTCAGCTGTCACATACTGCGTAGCGAAGGCATACGAAGTAGCGTAAGCAAAATACGCTCCCAGCATGGGAGCACCCACGTCTCTTATTGTCAACGAAGACCCATCTTCCCACGTTTGGTTGAATTCGTCCAAGGCTTCGGGGGAAGCGTAAAGATAATCGAGCGCGAGCAACGAATGAAGCACCGCTTTCAGTGCCGTCACATCCAACGCTTCAACCCACGCAAACAACTGCAACGAATAATCATAGCTTATCACATTTCCGGCGATGCCCAATTCTTCTGCCACCACCGCCTGTGCCGCTTCGCCCGGAACGGCGGCACGCGATGCAGAAGGAAACGAAAAAAGTTCCTTCAACTCCGGATGGCGAAGATACATTTCCGGAGTGATTTGCGGCTTCCGCGTCAACATTTGCCGGTTATTACCAAAAATGGAAGCAATCAACGAAGCAGCTTGTTCCGCGTCTTCCTCGCTCATGCCCGAACGGCGCAAAAGTGCGCTTACTCCCATCCAGTTTCCCAATAACGCCCGAGTATCAGTCCAGTTATAAGGCATTTCAAAATAAGCATAGGTCTTTCCATTGTCGTACGACGTGAAAAGGTCGAACAGCGTGCAGCCACCCTCCCGCATAATTTGCGCCATTGCCCGCCACAAAGCTTCCGGCGAATCAGCCCGATCTACTATCCCCATCAACCGGCGTATATCGGCATCAGACCCCTCATAACCGCTTTCATAGTCCGCAAAATCAGCATTTATCTTATTCACACGGGGATCATCTATCTGGGCACAGCGTTGCAGCATCACGTCATTCACTTCTTCGCCCATAAAGAAACCTTTAATCCACCCTTCACAATCGGTGTTATTCCAATACGTACCGTTGCAATACATATAAAAATTATCGCCCGGGCGATAACTCTCATCCATATTCTTGTCAAGATTCCACGGTTTATCGTCTACTGCGGAAACCGGAGCCTCGTCATCACTACATGAAGAGAACAAAAACAAGCCTGCTGAAAAGAATATACCCAGCGCGGCTTTGAACGTAACGAAACTATTCATTCTCATTTCCAGGCTATTTATCACCAATTAAAAGACAGTGTATATTCCAATGAAGCATTCTTCCATTCATTCCCTTTTGCATCTACCAGTTGTACAATAAAAGAAATGGTAACATCAGGATGTCCCGGAGCAACGGTGATTCCAGCATCACGAAGAACCGCTTGATAATCCACCGCACTAATCCGGTCAGTCACCTCACCCACCGTAGCCAAAAGAATTTGGTCTACCTCATCAGAGTTAATATCCACACTTCCGTCAACGCTCTTCGAAAATTGACGGTTGATAATGCCTGCCCCGTCTAAATAAGAAACAATCGCTTCATAGATTGCCTCATTGCCGGGATCCGTACATTCCCCCGCTTTTACATTAAAATTAAAAATGGTTTCCTCTTCGCTGCACGAAGCCAAAAACGGCAAGACGCAGAGCAATGCACCCATCATCAGTATTCCCCAAAAGTTCTTTCTCACATTCTTTTTCATTGTTACAATAGTTGTTGTCATACTACATTATTTTAAATTAATCATAAAATTAGCGGCAAATTTATCGAATTAACAAAAGATAGCAAAAAAAGCCAGGAGCTGCTTATTGCATTTTGTCATCCGTTTATTGCATTCTGTCCAAACCCATTCAGCTACAAACCATTAATGCCATATATAGCCACAAGCCCGCTCCCGTCCGGTTTTCCTTTTCCCGACAAAAAGAAAGCACCGCAAAGCGCGTACCTACGCACGCCTTTACGATGCTTCTCGCTTTATACACCTTTAAACAAAATGAACTTTCGTTCCGATTCTTTCTTTACTTACGGGCTTCGGCAATGTACCCCAATGCTTCTTTGCATTTATCGGTAATGTAAGCCCAGTCTTCAGCCGCTACCTTGTCTTTCGGGAACAGCTTCGAGCCCATACCTACGCAGAACACGCCCGCCTTAATCCATGAAGTCAGGTTCTCTTGAGTCGGTTCTACACCGCCGGTCACCATCAGTTTCGACCACGGCATCGGAGCCAACATACCTTTCACCAACTTCGGGCCCAATACATCGCCCGGGAATATCTTACACAAGTCGCATCCCACTTCTTGAGCGAAGCCTACTTCGGACACGCTTCCGCATCCCGGAGTATAAGCTACCAAACGGCGGTTGCATACTTTAGCAATTTCGGGATTAAACAACGGGCCTACCACGAAATTAGCTCCCAACTGAATGTAGAGGGCAGCCGTAGCAGGGTCTACTACAGAGCCTACACCCATTGCCATTTCCGGACATTCCTTCGCAGCGAACTTCACGACTTCTGCAAATACTTCGTGAGCGAAGTCGCCACGGTTTGTAAACTCGAAAGCACGTACGCCGCCCTCATAGCAAGCCTTTACCACTTTCTTTGCCACTTCTGCGTCTTTATGGTAGAACACAGGTACCATACCGGTTGAACCGATTTTGTTCAACACGGCTATCTTATCAAATTTTGCCACAATCTTATAATTTTAAAGTTTATGAATTTGCGCACCACAGATTACACAGATTATTTAAATTAAATTGAAATCATAAATCTGTTAATCTGTGGTGAATAAAAAAGATTTACCGTTGCACTCTTCCGCTTGCATCGCCGCCAGCCAAGGCTTCCACTTCTTCTACCGATACCAAGTTGAAGTCACCGTTGATGGTGTGTTTCAATGCCGAAGCGGCTACGGCAAATTCCAATGCTTCGCCTTGGTTAGGCTTAGTCAGCAATCCGTGGATGATACCGCCTGAGAAGGAATCGCCGCCACCTACACGGTCGATAATCGGATTGATGTCGTAACGTTTTGAAGTATAGAACTCTTCGCCGTTGTAAATCATGGCTTTCCAGCCGTTGTGGGTAGCCGAGAAGGATTCGCGCAAGGTAGAAATGACATACTTGAAACCGAATTCTTTGGCCATAGCGGTAAATATTCCCTTATAGCCTTCGGCATCGGTCTTCCCGCCTTCCACGTCTGCATCGGGCTTGAAGCCCAAGCAAAGTTCGGCATCTTCTTCGTTACCGATACATACGTCTACATATTGCATCAACGGGCGCATGATAGACTGAGCTTTTTCTTTCGTCCACAATTTCTTACGGAAGTTCAAGTCTACCGATACGGTTACTCCATGACGTTTAGCGGCTTCGCAAGCCAAACGGGTCAACTCGGCAGCTTTGTCGGAAATAGCTGGAGTGATGCCCGACCAATGGAACCAGTCAGCACCTTCCATGATGGTGTCGAAATCGAAATCAGAAGGGTCTGCTTCGGCGATAGCAGAATGAGCACGGTCGTAAATCACCTTGCTGGGACGCATCGAAGCGCCTGTTTCGAGATAATAAATACCCAAACGGTCACCGCCACGGGCAATGTAGTCGGTCTTTACACCATATTTACGCAAAGCGTTGAGGGCACATTGTCCGATTTCATGCTTAGGCAATTTAGTCACAAAATATGCATCATGACCATAGTTGGCACAGCTAACGGCTACATTCGCTTCGCCACCGCCGTAAACAACATCAAAATTATCAGACTGTACAAAACGTGTGTTTCCCGGAGTAGACAGTCTCAGCATAATTTCGCCTAACGTAACAATTTTTCCCATTGCAAATAATTTTTATACTATTTATACTTAGTGTTTGATAAAATTCCATCCTCCGCACATCCTATGCAACAAATATCCGCTTTGTGTGCGCACACAAAGATACGGTTTATTTTTCAAATACCAAAAAAAGTGATATATTTGTATCCATATTTTTTCAATACATATCACAAACCATCTTTTAAAACATATTTTTAAGGTATAAAGACATGAACGAACAAGCAGAACGCATCCGCATCAAGGATATAGCCCATCTGGCAGGAGTATCGGTCGGCACAGTCGACCGTGTGCTTCACGGGCGTAGCGGAGTGTCGGAAGCAAGCCGGAAGAAAGTGGAAGAAATACTGGAACGGCTCAATTACCAGCCCAATATGTATGCCAGCGCACTGGCATCGAATAAAAAGTATGTCTTTGCCTGCCTACTGCCTCTGCACTCGGCAGGCGAATACTGGACATACGTAGAAAACGGTATGCGGCAAGCCATCAAAGCCTTCTCAGACTTCAACATCTCGCTAACAGCCGCCTATTACGACCAATATACGCTGGGGGATTTCCGTAAGAACGGAGAAATATTGTTAGAACAATCGCCCGACGGAGTGATTATCTCGCCCACCGTTGCGTCGGAGACGGCAGACTTTGTAAACGAGCTACAAGCCCGCGCCATACCTTATATATTTATAGACTCGAACATTCCTGAACTGAAGCCGCTTTCTTTCTACGGGCAGCACGCACGGCAAAGCGGATGTTTCGCCGCACGAATGATGCACATGCTGATGCAGGGAGCGAAAGAACTGGTCATTTTCCGGCAAATCAGCGAGGGTAGGCTGGGGTCGAACCAGCAATTGCACCGTGAAGAAGGATTCCATGCTTACATGCAAGAGCACCATCCCGACACCATCCTATACGAACTGAACCTGTATGCCAAACAGCCCCACGAGGACGAAACGCTATTAGACAAGTTCTTCGAACGATACCCGGCCATCGAATACGGTATCACATTCAACTCGAAAGCGCACATTATCGGGGAATATATGGAAAGACACGGAAAGAAAAACTTTCACCTGATGGGATACGACTTGCTGCAACGCAACGTAGACTGCCTGCGAAAAGGATATATTGACTTCATCATCACCCAGCAGCCTACCCTACAAGGCTACAACAGTGTAGAGAGCCTTTGCAACCACTTGATTCTCAAAAAAGAAGTAAAGGATTGCAACTATATGCCCATCAACTTACTAGCTATAGAGAACATCGACTTCTACTTAGAAGCGCACAGAAAAAACAATCATTAATCATAACTAATTTATTTATGGAAACGACCTATTTGAAAATCAATCCGGCAGACAACGTAGCTGTCGCCATCACGCCTCTGAAAGCAGGAGAAACCATCCAAGCGGACGGACGGGAGATTACACTGAAGACAGACATCCCCGCCGGACACAAAGTCACGCTGAAAGACTTCGATGAAGGAGAAAACATCATCAAATACGGCTATCCCATCGGACACACTACAAAGCCTGTGCCCCAGGGAAGCTGGATTTGCGAAAAGGAAATCAAGACAAATCTCGCTGGATTACTGGAATACACCTACAACCCGACAGAAGTATCGTTAAATATCGCGCACGAAAACCGCACCTTCAAAGGATACCGCCGCAAAAACGGGGATGTGGGTATCCGCAATGAAATATGGATCATCCCGACCGTGGGTTGCGTAAACGGCATCGTAAACCAGCTTGCCGAAGCGCTGCGCAAAGAAACAAACGAAGAGGGAATTGATGCCATAGTGGCTTTCCCGCACAACTACGGATGTTCGCAATTGGGTGAAGACCACGAAAACACCAAAAAGATTCTCCGCGACATGGTGCTTCATCCCAATGCCGGAGCGGTATTGGTGGTAGGACTGGGATGTGAAAACAACCAGCCGGACATCTTCCGCGAATTTGTAGGTCCGTATGACGAAGACCGCATCAAGTTCATGGTGGCACAAAAAGTGGACGATGAATTCGAAGAAGGCATGAAAATCTTGCGCGGCCTGTATGCCAAATGCAAACAAGACGTGCGCGAAGATGTCCCTTTGTCGGAATTGCGCGTAGGATTAAAGTGCGGCGGTTCAGACGGATTCTCAGGCATTACCGCCAATCCGTTATTAGGCATGTTCTCGGATTACCTGATTGCGCAAGGCGGTACTTCCGTACTGACCGAAGTGCCCGAAATGTTCGGCGCAGAAACCATTCTGATGAACCGATGCAAGACTCCGGAACTCTTCGAGCAGACCGTACACCTGATTAATGACTTCAAAGAATACTTCCTTTCACACGGCGAACCCGTTGGCGAAAACCCTTCGCCGGGAAATAAAGCCGGAGGTATCTCTACCTTGGAAGAAAAAGCATTGGGATGTACGCAGAAATGCGGAAAGAGCTATGTATCGGGCGTCATGCCCTACGGCGGACGCTTGCAGACCAACGGCTTGAACCTACTTTCGGCTCCGGGAAATGACTTAGTAGCAGCTACAGCTCTCGCTTCTTGCGGATGCCACCTGGTATTGTTCACCACCGGACGCGGCACACCTTTCGGCACGTATGTACCTACCATGAAAATCTCCACCAATTCCCGCCTGGCAGCCCACAAGCCCGGATGGATTGACTTTAACGCTGGAGTGATTGTAGAAAATGAACCGATGGAAACCACTTGCCGCCGTTTCATCGATTACGTAATCCAAGTAGCCAGCGGCGAACGGGTAAACAACGAAAAAAAGAATTACCGCGAGATAGCTATCTTCAAGACTGGAGTAACGCTGTAATGCCCTATCATGCAATCATAAACGGATGTGCCGTCCCCATTCTCGGCACATCCGTTTCCATTTCACAAAAAAACACTATCTTTGCGGCATTCTTCATTAATTGATATATAACATGGATTACAACAAACTGACTCCCATCGTGAACAAGCCCAACGGCTGGGCACTGATGCCGCTTGTAGTATTTCTCTGCATGTATTTGGTGACTTCCATCATCGTCAACGATTTCTATAAGGTGCCCATTACCATCGCCTTTCTGACCGCTTCGGTCTATGCCGTCGCTACAACCAAAGGGCTAAGCCTGAACGACCGCATCCTGCAATACTCTTCGGGGGCGGCCAACACCAATATCATGCTGATGATTTGGATATTCATTCTTGCCGGGGCGTTTGCCCAATCGGCTAAGGCAATGGGTGCCATCGACGCCACCGTCAACCTGACTCTTTGGCTGCTTCCCGAAAACCTGCTGCTGGCCGGCATATTCCTTGCCTCCTGCTTTATCTCGCTTTCCATCGGCACATCAGTAGGCACCATTGTCGCACTTGCCCCGGTAGCCGCGGGCATCGCTGCCAAGACCGATACCAACATGGCTTTCATGACTGCCCTTGTGGTAGGCGGCGCTTTCTTCGGCGACAATCTTTCTTTTATCTCCGATACAACCATAGCCGCCACCCGTACCCAAGGCTGCGTGATGCGCGACAAGTTCCGGGTGAATTTTCTGATTGCCCTTCCGGCGGCCTTGCTCGTTCTGGTCTATTATATCATATATGGCATGCAAACCGAAGCCCGTCCGGAAACAGGCCCCATCGAATGGATGAAAATCGTCCCCTATCTAATCGTATTGGGCACTTCCATTGCGGGCATAAATGTCACCTTGGTATTACTGCTCGGATTACTTTCTACCGGCATCATCGGACTGGCTTACGGAACATTCGACTTGTTCGGCTGGTTCGGATCGATGGGGGAAGGTGTCTTGGGAATGGGTGAACTGATTATCATCACCCTCATGGCCGGAGGAATGTTAGAGCTTATCCGGTTCAACGGAGGGATAGACTACATCTTGCATCGGCTGACCGAACATATCCGCAGCAAACGGGGAGCCGAATTTAGTATCGCGGCATTGGTAAGCCTCGCCAATTTCTGCACGGCAAACAATACAATCGCCATCATTACCGTAGGGCCGTTGGCAAGCAAGATAGCCGAAGAATACCGGGTAGACAAACGGAAGAGCGCCAGCATACTCGACACTTTCTCATGCGTAGTGCAAGGAATCATTCCGTATGGAGCGCAAATACTTATCGCGGCAAGATTGACAGGGCTATCCCCCCTCAGCATCATACCCTATCTCTATTATCCCATCGCATTGGGAGCGGTAGCCGCACTTAGCATCATCTTCCGCTTTCCACGGAGATATTCATAAAAAGCGCCACAGATTACACAGATTTAAATTTACTATCAATTGATAAATCTGTGTAATCTGTGGCGAAAAATCATCTTGCTGCCGTAGCGTTGCTGAAGGCTGATGTCACCTGGTCGAAAAACACAGGGTCGGGATTGGCTTCAATCAACTGCATCATCAAGTCGTACACATCTGCACGGCTATCCAGCCTCATCGCCGCCTGCAAATCCGCCAACGACTCTTCGTATTTGCCGATATGCATATATACCTCCGCACGCGCCTTGTAATTTTCCACATCCGACGGAGTCAAGCGGATTGCTTCATTGAAATCTTTTTCAGCCTCAGCGTATGCCTGCGCATTCATCAACAACATGCCGCGGGTGTAATAAGCAAACGCACGATACTCGCCGTCCGCCTGCGGGATAAAACGCAAACTCTCATTTACCGCATGAAAAGCCAATTTCGCGTCTCCGCAAAAATTACAGACCAATGCCATATAACAATGCGCATAACCATTTTCCGGATGAGCATCCAGTTCATTCGTCAAACAAGCATAAGCCTGCTGTATGTCACCTTCATTCAGGGCTTCTACCCCTCTTTGATAATCGGCGGACACCGGACGGTCGAATCCCTTGGCGAAAAGCGTATGAGCCGTCATCAGTCCGCAAAACAGAGTTATAATCAGTGTCTTCATGATACTATTGCTTAGGTTGTTTCATTTCGGCTGCGAAATTACAAGGTTTTCCCCGAACCGCAAACAGCGTTTTTTATGTTCTGCATCAGTTTTTTAACACTTTGTGGCTCCACATCCACAAACCAGCGAATGTCAACAGTCCGTTTAACATCAGCATTTCATAACCAAAAGCATAACCGGCATACTCAAAAGACAAACGGCCTATCGCATAACAGACGGCAGGTGAAACCAAAGCCACCCAAGGCACAAAACGGTCACGGGGCTGCCTTCGGGTAAACATACCAAAGGCAAACATTCCCAACAACGGCCCGTAAGTATACGACGCCAACACATAAATCATATCGATTACGCTGGAACTTCCTATCGCTTCAAACGCCAACATACAGCCTACAAAAACAACGGAAACTCCGATATGTGTCCAACGCCGGACGCGTTGCGCTTTTCCTTCAGCATATCGGCTCACTTCCAATATATCAATACAAAAACTGGTAGTAAGTGCCGCCAATGCCGAATCGGCACTAGAGAAAGCGGCGGCAATAATGCCAATGGTAAACAAAGCCAAAACAACCGGCCCTAAATACCCTTCCGCCGCAAACATCGGAAGGATGTCATCTCCCCGTGCGGGCAACGCTACCCCCAACTGTGGAGCGGCAAGCAACAATAAAACGCCCAGTACCAAAAACAAAAAGTTGACCGGCACAAAAGAGAAACCATAACAATACATATTTTTTTGCGCTTCTTTCAGATTGCGGCACGTCAAGTTTTTCTGCATCATGTCTTGGTCAAGCCCCGTCATGACAATGGTAATAAACACACCGCTGAAGAATTGCTTGAAAAAATTCTGCTTCGAATGCCAATCGTCGAACACAAAAATCCGGCTATGTTCATTGCTTGTCACCGCATGAGCCGCAGCCTGCCAATCCATCCCCAACACCGCCACCACTTTATATACAATAAGGAGTAAAGCTGCCAACAAGCAAAACGTCTGCAAGCTATCGGTCCAAACAATTGTACGGATTCCACTTTTACGAGTGTACAACCATATCAGTGCCACCGTTCCCGCCGCTGTCCACACAAAAGGAACATGATAAGCATCGAACACATAATGCTGCAGAATCAGACAAACCAAATAAAGCCTTGCCGCCGCTCCCAACATTTTCGAAACCAAGAAGAACGACGCACCCGTCTTATACGACCGTTTCCCAAAACGAGTTTGCAAATAAGTGTATATGGAAATAAGATTGAGCCTGTAATAAAGCGGAAGCAATACGTGGGCTATAAGCAGATAACCCACAAAAAAGCCCAAGCAAGTCTGCATATAAGTCATGTCAATTCCCCTCACCATACCGGGCACCGAAACAAAAGTCACTCCCGACAACGAAGCCCCAATCATTCCAAAGGAAACGACATACCAAGGCGACCGTCGGTTGCCTCGGAAAAAAGCGTCGTTGTCACTATTACGTACAGAAGTGAAATGCGCTACCCACAACAAGACGCCGAAATAAACAGCAATCGTAAGCAGAATAAATGTCCCGTTCATATTTTCTCAATGTGTTATCGTATAGCCAAAGGCTTTCTATTAACAGCAAGCAAAGTTAACGAAATCCATACAATATCACGAAAAACAGCCTACAAAAGATTTAGAGCCAGTCTAAGAGCCTGTTTAAATTTTCCGATAAAGTTGTATTATCAGGTCTCTTTTGAGTTTGTTTTCGGTCTGTTTTCCCGGTTTTATGCGTCTGATAACCTGCTATCCTGCCTTTTCATTGTCCGAATCG
This sequence comes from uncultured Bacteroides sp., assembly GCA_949296855.1. Taxonomy (GTDB): domain Bacteria; phylum Bacteroidota; class Bacteroidia; order Bacteroidales; family Bacteroidaceae; genus Phocaeicola. The sequence continues at coordinate 18,744 of CASFRN010000162.1, forward strand.
CGTTATTTACGGTCTAAACTTCACTTCCGGAGAAATTTCCGAAGCGGAGACTTACGGCGTATCGCTTTATTCCGTATTTTTGCGATTCTAAAACTAAATGAGATGGAAAAACGATACGAACAAATTTTCAAATTCACCCTAATCTGTTTATTTTCCTTTTTCTCCATAAGCCCGGTACATACCCAAACGGCAGACTGGCTGCCTTCCGATTCTGTATTCGCACGCTACCTAAGGGGGGAAGGATATAAAATCATCAACAACAACCAACTGACCCTCCTGCCGAGCGGACGGGAAAAATTCGACCACCTCTTCAACGAAATACGCAAAGCGCGCCGCCACGTGCATCTGGAATACTTCAACTTCCGAAACGACTCGATAGCCAATGCCTTGTTCGACTTATTGGCAGCGAAAGCAAAAGAAGGTGTAGAAGTACGTGCCATGTTCGATGCCTTCGGGAATATGTCGAATAACCGTCCTTTACGGAAACGGCACTTACGCAAGCTGAAAAGCGAAGGCATTGACATCGTAACGTTCGACCCCATCACTTTTCCTTACTTCAACCACATAGCAAGCCGGGACCATCAGAAAATTGTGGTCATCGACGGGCAGACAGGTTATACAGGCGGAATGAATATCGCCGATTATTACATCAACGGATTGCCTAAAATCGGCCCGTGGAGAGACATGCATCTCTGCATTCAAGGGCCTGCCGTAAACGAACTGCAACACGCCTTTGCCGACACATGGAAACAAGAGGCAGGAGAAAACATCGAAGGGAAAACGTATTTTCCATACGGCCCTGATTCGTTAAACGCACCACCCGCCCATGCGGGCGGGCAAGTAGCCATCGTGCAACGCATCCCGAAAACCGCCCCTAAAGCGATGCGCCACGCCTATATTGCCGCCATCGACGCCGCCGAACACAAGATACAAATCATCAACCCTTACTTCGTGCCTACGGTAAGCATACGCCGTGCCATCGAACGGGCACTAAAACGAGGCGTAAAAGTAGAAATCATGATACCCGGCAAATCGGACATCAAATTTACTCCTGACGCCGGATTCTACTTTGCCAACAAACTGCGCAAAAAAGGCGCACGCATCTATATCTACAACGGAGGTTTCCACCACTCGAAAGTAATGATGATAGACGACCGTTTCTGCACCGTAGGCAGCACGAACCTGAACAGCCGCAGCTTGCGCTACGACTACGAAGTAAACGCTTTCCTTTTCGACTTGCCCATCACCGACCAATTAACGCATATCTTTACCGAAGACAAGCGGAACAGCACGGTAATGACACGCGACGTATACCGCGCCCGTAAGCCGTGGAAACGTTTTGTCGGCTGGTTTGCGCATCTGCTCACACCCGTATTGTAACCATATTAATGGAAAGCAATTGTTAACTTTTAATTTTTAATTACCGGTTTCTGTGGCGTGAATGCGATATTTTTCTTATTTTTGCCGTTACCTAACCTAACAACAAACATAAGAATGAAAGTAATCGAATTAATAAAGTCTTCGGAAAAGACCGCGTTCTCGTTCGAAATCCTGCCACCCTTGAAAGGGACAGGCATCGAGAAGGTATACGAAACCATCGACTTGCTCCGCGAATTCGACCCGAAGTATATCAATATAACCACCCATCGAAGTGAATATATCTATACTGAACTAGGTAACGGATTATTCGAACGGAAACGCATCCGGCGTCGTCCGGGAACTGTAGCAGTAGCCGCAGCCATCCAAAACAAGTACGGCATACCTGTAGTCCCGCACGTATTGTGCAGCGGGTTCACCCGTGAAGACATCGAATACATGCTGCTCGACTTACAATTCCTTGGCATTACAGACTTATTGGTGTTACGAGGCGACAAAGCAAAACACCAGTCTGTTTTCACACCCGAAGAGGGAGGCTACAGCCATGCCATTGAACTGGAAGAGCAAATCAATGACTTCAACCACGGCATCTTCGTCGACGGGTCACCTATCAAGCAACCCGTACACCCCTTCGGGTACGGAGTGGCATGTTATCCGGAGAAACATGAGGAAGCGCCCAATATGGAACAAGACATCTATTGGCTGAAAAAGAAAATAGACACCGGAGCACAATACGCCGTGACCCAACTGTTTTACGACAACCGAAAATATTTCGCTTTTGTAGAACGTCTGCGTGCGGAAGGTATCGATGTGCCTGTTATCCCCGGCATAAAACCTTTCGGCAAATTGTCACAACTGTCTGTCATCCCCAAGACGTTCAAAGTCGACCTGCCGCAGGAATTAGTGGCAGAAGCCGTAACATGCAAGACCGATGCCGAAGCCGCCGAATTAGGCGTAGAGTGGTGCATCCAGCAATGCCGCGAGTTAATGGCGCACGGAGTGCCGAGCATACATTTTTATACGGTAGGTGCCGCACAAAGCGTAAGCCGCGTAGCTAAAGCCATCTATTGAATCATGTACATGAAAGACATCATAGGGCAAAACGAGGCGAAACAGCGTCTGCTGACGCTGGTTGATGAAGGGCGTATCCCTCACGCGATGCTATTCTGCGGTCCTTCGGGAAGCGGAAAACTGCCGCTGGCACTGGCTTTCGCACGTTATCTTACCTGCGAAAACCCGGACAGCGAAGACGCGTGCGGGAAATGCCCTTCTTGTCTGATGATGAATAAATACGCCCATCCCGACGTGCATTTCGCTTTCCCCGTTGTAAAGAAAAAAAGCGGACACAACACCGTATCGGCTGATTACCTGAGCGAATGGAGGCAACAGTTGCTGGACACTCCTTACTTCGACTTGCCCATGTGGCTGGCACGGATGGGGACAGAAAACCAACAAGCGCAAATATTCGTGAACGAAAGCGACGAAATACAACGCGCGCTCTCGCTCAAGCCTTCACATAGCCAATTTAAAATCATGTTCATCTGGCTACCCGAAAAAATGAACACCGAATGCGGCAACAAGCTCCTCAAACTATTGGAAGAGCCTCCCGCACGTACCGTGTTCCTAATGGTAAGCGAATCGCCCGATACACTGATGCCCACGCTGACAAGCCGCATGCAGCGTTTCCGCCTACCGCCTTTGCCTGAAGCGGATATTGCCTCCATGCTTGCTTCCCGCTATATGCTTTCGGCAGAAGACAGTCATGAAATCGCCCATTTGGCGGAAGGCAGTATCATTACTGCCATAGCAAGCATCCGATTGGGTGAGGAACGACGTACTTTCTTCGACCTGTTTACTTCGCTGATGCGCCTTGCCTATGCCCGGAAGCTGAAAGAATTGAAGGCATGGAGCGAACAAGTAGCGTCTATGGGACGGGAACGGCAAAAGAACTTTTTAGACTATTGTGAACGGATGTTGCGTGAAAACTTCATCTATAACTTCCACTGTTCTGAGATGAATTACTTAACACGCGAGGAAAAACAATTTGCGGTCCGCTTCGCTCCATTCATCAATGAACGGAATGTCATGGGCATTTTCAACGAACTGCAAGAAGCGGCACAACATATCGAACAGAATGCGAACCCCAAATTCGTCTTCTTCGATTTTGTACTGAAAATTATAGTATTATTAGTGAAGAAATAATGTCATTTACTATTTGACCATTTACTATGTACAATTTAAAGTAAACGGCAAATGGTAAACCGTAAATAATAAAACCGTAAATAAATGGAGAATAAATTTATATTAAAAAACGGAAGCGGCTCGCTTTGCTGTAAGGGCTGCGGAAAACAAGATAACAAGCTGAACACATACGACTGGCTGGCGGATATCCCCGGAAACGCCGAAGCGGAAGATATGGTGGAAGTACAGTTTAAAAACACCCGAAAGGGATATTACAAAAACAGCAACCGAATCCGACTGGAAAAAGGCGACATTGTAGCCGTAGAAGCAAGCCCCGGACACGACATTGGTACTGTAACCTTAACAGGAAGACTGGTTCCCCTGCAAATGCGGAAAGCCAATATCAAACCAGACGCAGAAATACGCCGCATCTACCGCAAGGCGAAAGCAGTCGATATGGAAAAATACCACGAAGCGAAAAGCCGTGAACACGACACTATGATACGTTCGCGCCAAATAGCCTTACAGCTGGGACTGCAAATGAAAATAGGCGATGTGGAATACCAAGGCGACGGAAACAAAGCCATCTTCTATTACATCGCCGACGAACGTGTAGACTTCCGCCAACTTATCAAAGTCTTGGCAGAGGTGTTCCGTGTACGTATTGAAATGAAACAAATCGGTGCACGCCAAGAAGCTGGACGCATCGGCGGCATCGGTCCCTGCGGACGTGAACTATGCTGCGCTACATGGATGACCAACTTTGTTTCCGTATCTACCAGCGCAGCCCGTTACCAAGACATTTCGCTCAACCCACAAAAGCTGGCTGGACAATGCGCCAAACTGAAATGTTGCTTAAATTACGAAGTAGATGCCTACGTAGAATGCCTGAAACGCTTGCCCAGCAAAGAAATTACCCTGGAGACAGCAGATGCTACTTATTATTATTTCAAGGCAGACATCTTGGCTGGCACCGTCACTTATTCTACCGACAAAAACTTCCTCGCTAATGAAGTGACCCTCACCGCACGGCAAGCGTTTGAAATCATCAACATGAACAAACAAGGCGAGAAACCCGCTAAACTGACCGCCGAAGACATAACAAGACATACGAAACCACGCGACTTGCTGGAACAAGAAAGCGTAACGCGATTCGATAAAAACAAAAAGAAGAAAAAGAAAAAAAGCGGCAACACCCCTGCTCAAAACGCAAAGCCCAACGGAGGAAACAAACCAAACGCAAACACTGCTGAGGCCAAAAGCACCGCTCCCGCCGGAAAGAAACAAAAAGCAAAGGGCGAACAACGTGCGGATACAAAAAACGAAGGACCGCAAGCAACAGCTCAACAAGGAGAAGGCAAACAGCTTCCCGCAGGACCTATCAAACAACCGCAGAAGAAATTGCCTACCGTAACTGCCCAAAGCAATGTGCCGGCTACAACCGACGGTACTGTTTCCAACAAACCAGCCGCCAACGAAAATAAGCCGAGAAACAACCGTAACCGCAACAATAACCGACGCCCGAAAAATAAGCCAACAGACAACGGTGAAACAACAGTCATCAACGGTTAGTCTAATTCCCCATAGCATACGAACGATGTCTTCACTGCACTACATCGTCCGTATGCTACGGCATACTTTAAAACCTATTTAAACACTCCATGAAACCGCTTAAACTGATTCTTTTGCTATCGGCTATCTTACTAAACGTACTGATGACCGGCTGCTTCAATGAAACGACCGTCTATCATCGGTATTACAATGTATCCGCCAATGGATGGGACAAATCGGATACACTTTCGTTTGCGATAGCCGATTCGATAGCGGGACACCTCTATGCGTTAGAAATCGGAATCCGGCATACAGAAATGTATCCCTATCGGAACATCTGGATGGTTTTACTTCATCACACGGATTCGATTGCCGCAGACACATTCCAATTAGAACTTGCCTCTCCACAAGGAGAATGGAAAGGAACAGGCAACGCAAGCAAATTATACCAATACACCCAAACTGCAGGAAACATAAGCCTGACACCCGCCGACACGTTACTGCAATTAATACATATAATGAAAGACTCTTGCTTAAATGGAATTACTGACGCCGGCATCCGTCTATCGCTCACGGGCGGCATCAATACGCAAAAAGACAAATAACAGGATAGTGAATCCCCAAAGCGAAGACCCTCCATAACTAAAGAACGGCAGCGGGATACCTATTACAGGAGTCAATCCCAAAACCATCCCTACATTGACAAAGAGATGGAAGAAAAAGATACTCAATACACTATAACCATACACCCTACCGAAACGGGAACTCTGCCGCTCCGCTAAATGAATAAGCCTCCAAATAAACGTTGCGAATAACAGAATCACCGCCACCGAACCTACAAAGCCCTGTTCTTCGCCTACCGTACAAAATATAAAATCGGTATCCTGCTCGGGCACATACTTCAATTTGGTCTGAGTGCCGTTCAAGAAACCTTTCCCTAAAAATCCTCCCGAACCAATGGCTATCTTACTTTGGTTCACATTATAGCCAGCACCTGTAGGGTCGTCTTCCATCCCCAACAATACCTTAATACGGATCTGCTGATGGGCTTCGAGTACATTATTGAACACATATTCGGTAGAAAAGAAAAAACCTATCGAGCCTACGGCAAACAAAAAAATATAAATGTAATTGCGGATACGCTCATGCAAGGCCAAATAAATCAAGTACAAACATAATACCCCGCACAAACCACGTTGCACATAGACCACATTGAACGGAATGACGTAAAGCGAAAACAACAGGCTAAGCAACGTTACGCCCAATCCAAAACTAAGAATGTACATCACCGGCTTACGGCTTCCCTTACAATAAGCACTGACCAACAATGCCGAAAAAATCACAATCAGAGTCATCACCGAAAATTCCCCCCACGACGTGAACCCATCCCCCATCAAATCACCACTGAAACGAATGCCTACTATGAAATAAACCACCGCACATACACCGGCAAACAAGATAGAACCGGTCATCCCTTCACGGTAAAGCACTAAAAAGAAAGCCAAATAAACCAAAGCCGACCCCGTCTCCTTCTGACAGACAATCAACACCATCGGCACCACAATGATGGCTAATGCCGCTGCCATATCCTTCCAGCGGTCGACCGAGAACGTATATCCACCCATAAATTTCGCCAAAGCAAGCGCCGTAGCAAACTTGGCAAATTCGGCGGGCTGCAGGCTGACAGGTCCTAACACAATCCACGAACGGGAACCTTTTATCTCGTGCGGGTTGAAAATCGTTCCGAAAAGCAAAAGCAACAGAATACCGTAAATCAGATAGGCATAAGTGTCATACAAGCGGTCTTCGAGCATTAGCAATACAAAACCCAACACCAACGAACAACCTATCCACATCAACTGCTTACCCGCACGGGTGCTTAAATCGAAGAAATTAGGATCGCCATAATCGTAACTCGCCCCGCACACACTAAACCAACCGCACGTTACGAGAAGTATGTAAAGCGCAACGGTCCACCAGTCTACCGATTTCCATAAACTATCTTTCCTGTAAGCCATAATCAATTCTTCTGTGTTGGATATCGGAAGCTAACGCCTCATCGGCTTCCGTCAGTTTTCCTGTAAGGTATTTCTCTATAATCAACCTCCCGATAGGCACACCGTAAGTCGCTCCCCATCCGCCATTCTCTACATAAACGGCTACCGCTATTTTCGGATTATCCATCGGTGCAAAACCCATAAACGCAGAATGGTCTTTCCCATGATTCTGCGCCGTACCTGTCTTGCCGCACACCTCGATATCGGGCAAGTTTGCCATGCGGCAGGTACCTCCTAGAACTGCCGCACGCATCCCCTGCACCACTTCTTCATAATGGACTTCCGACACTTTGGTGTAACGCCGGTCCCGATACAAAGAGTCCAACTCTTCGCCTTCGATAGCCTTCACTACATGGGGAGTGACAAAGTAACCGCGGTTAGCTATAGTCGCTCCCAAGTTGGCTATTTGCAACGGCGTAGCGGTTACCTCACCCTGACCGATGGCAATACTGATAATGGTCAGCCCATTCCACGAACCACGATAAGCCTTGTCATAAAACCGAGCATTGGGAATCATCCCACGTTTCTCACCGGGTAAATCAATACCCAACTTATATCCGAACCCCATCGACACCATATAGTCGCGCCAGGTATTCATCGCTTTCTGTACCGAACCGTATTTCTGACGTGCCCCAATCATATGATACAAGCCCCAACAGAAATAACCGTTACACGAAGTAGCGATGGCAGGTATCAAGGGCAAAGGCGAAGGATGGGCGTGACAACCTACGTGAAGCCCCCGGAAAGAAAATCCTTTCACACAAGGATACATCGTCTGCGGAACAATAATCCCTTCTTGCAAATAAGTCAAAGCCTGCGTTGTCTTGAATGTCGAGCCCGGTGGATACGTACCCATGATAGCACGGTTAAGCAAAGGCTTCCACGGGTCACGCGCCATCATCAAATGATTCTTCCCCCGATTGCGCCCAATCATCAGGCTCGGGTCGTAAGTAGGCGATGATACCAGACACAACACTTCGCCCGTAGAAGGCTCTATCGCCACGATACTCCCTATCTTGCCTTCCAACAAACGTTCACCCAACATCTGAAGCTCTATATCGAGGCTTAAAGTCAGGTTCTTGCCTGGCACAGGAGCCTTATCGAACGCGCGGTTCATATAATTCCCTTGAATGCGCCCATGAGCATCGCGCAGCAGAATCTCTACCCCTTTCTCTCCACGCAGCTGTTTTTCGTATGAACGCTCCACGCCTAAGCTCCCGATAAAGTCCCCCGGAACATAATATTCGTCTTTATCGATATCGGTTTGCGAAACTTCGGATATATCGCCCAAGATGTGCGCGCCTGCCGGATAACTATACTGCCGGATGGTACGGCGCTGGATATAAAATCCCGGAAACATGAATAATTTCTCTTGAAAAACACCGCAGTCTTCCGCCGAAAGCTGGGTAAGGAATACTTGATGAGTATAAGGGGAATACCCCGGATTGAGCCGACGGTTCTTCAAATCCTTAAAACGCTTGCGCACAAACTCAGGAGTCACCTTCAGCGTACGGCACAAATCGGCCGTATCAAGGCGGGTAATTTCTTTCATGATTACGGTAATGTCATAGGCCGGCTGGTTATAAACCAGCAACTTCCCCGTACGGTCGTACATCACTCCCCGGCTGGGATATTGTATCCGCTTCAGCAACGCATTGCTCTCGGCGTTCTTCTTATAGTCATCATTGATAATCTGCAAGACAAACAGACGTAAGATGAAGAGAACGACCACCGCCAACACCACTCCACCGATAACGTACCTGCGCCTTGACAACCGATAATTCCGCTCCACTATTTCTTCCTCCTCATCGCGTCTATACATAATATACAAACCACGCTCATTACCGTATCGGTAACTATGCGGAGCAACAACTCAAGAGGATGTGCGAAACTAAATGCATCCATCAACCGGACAGCCACGACAAAGACCAGTGTCGCTCCCGACACATAACGCAGAAAAGCCCCTGCCCCCATCATCCGTATTCCCGGCTCGTAATCATCAGTGGTCTCACGAAGCATTTGCATCTGCAACAAGGGACGGCGCACAAACGCCATCAACGTAGCGGATCCCGCATTGACACCGGGCGTGTTGCCAAAGACATCAACACACAGCCCCAGCGCAAAAGCCTGCAACAAAAGCGACTTACGGGGAATTTCCGAATTAAGTGCCAATATATAGTAGATGAACACCATCGGCGTAGCATAGCCCATAATATGCACGTGATTCAGAATCTGAGTCTGAACCAGCACCAGCACCACAAACCATACCACCCGATGCAACGTTTGGACCATAAACTTACACTCCTCTTTCTATATTATATATGTATATCTTCCCACTCATTTACTTACCTTGACGCTATCTTCCAACGCCGCCTGTTCCGCCCGTCCCTCATAACGGATAACGCTCACATCCGACAAACGGGCAAAATCGGTAAACAAACGGATTTTCAAATGATAAGAAAGCCCGTCGTGGCTGTCCTCACGGTCATCCACTATCCCTACAGGCACTCCTTCCGGAAAAATAGCACTATGCCCGCTTGTCACTACCGTATCGCCTAACGAAAACTCGGAATGACGGGGAATGTCCTGTAACCACGCATAACGCGACGAACCTCCCTCCCACTTCAGCACACCAAAATAATCGGTACGGCGTATCTTACAGCTAATGTTGCTCTTCGAGTTCAGCACAGGAAGCACCAACGCATAATGTCGCGACACATGATAAACCACGCCTACGACGCTGCTTCCGCTCAATACTCCCATCTCGGCACATACGCTGTCCGCGCTTCCTTTGTCGATGGTGATGTAATTGTCACTCCGTGTCAAGCTATTGTTCACTACCCTTGCCGAAGTCACCCAATAAGCATCCGCCGCCTCCCGGCGTATCTGTTCTATCGCCACACTATCACGCATATAAGCGTCAAGCGAACGGCTCAACCGCTCTACTTCCAACTCTAACTCTACATTACGGCGTGTCAAGCCAGCGTTCACCTCCCGCAAACCGAAATAAGAAGTGACACCGCTCACCGTCCGGTCTACCCATGCCACCATACCGCTTGCGGAAGTGAAATATACACTGCCCTGATAATTGTTGAAACGGAACAACAAAGTGAAACTGACCGCTTCCAATAAAATGAAAAGCAGCCAGTAATCATATTTCAACAGGAAATTCAGCAGATTCCGCATACAACCGTTACCGCATCAAGAACGAAAAGCGGTCTACATTCTTCAACGCGATGCCCGTACCTTTCGCCACACTCAACAACGGGTCTTCCGCTATATGGAACGGGATGTTGATTTTATCGGTAAGGCGTTTGTCAAGCCCGCGCAGCAAAGCGCCTCCACCCGCCAGGTAAATGCCGTTGCTCACAATGTCCGCATACAGTTCGGGAGGCGTATTCTCCAGTGCGTTCAGCACAGCAGTTTCAATCTTGGCAATGCTTTTTTCCAAGCAATGCGCTATTTCCTGATAGCATACAGGCACTTCCATCGGCAGTGCCGTAATGCGGTTCGGACCGCGCACAATGTAATCTTCCGGAGCATCGTCGCCCAAATCAGTCAACGCCGCGCCCACGTGAATCTTGATGCGTTCCGCCATACGCTCGCTCACCTTCACATTGTGCTGGCGGCTCATGTATTCCTGAATATCGGCGGTCAGGTCATCGCCCGCTATACGGATTGAGTTATTCGACACGATACCGCCTAACGAAATCACAGCAATCTCGGTCGAACCTCCGCCTATATCTACAATCATATTGCCTTCAGGCGCTTCCACATCTAGACCGATACCGATAGCAGCCGCCATCGGTTCGAATATCAAATACACATCCCGTCCTCCGGCATGCTCGGCACTGTCACGTACCGCACGCAATTCCACTTCGGTTGAGCCCGAAGGCACACCAATCACCATACGGAGTGAAGGCGTAAACAAACGGCGTCCCGGATTTACCTTTTTAATCAACCCGCGCATCATCTGCTCGCAAGCGTTAAAGTCGGCAATCACTCCGTCGCGCAACGGACGAACCGTACGGATATTCGGATTCTCCTTTTCGTACATCAGCTTCGCCCGCTCGCCTACCGCAATCATCTTATCCGTACGGCGGTCCAAGGCAACTACCGAAGGCTCGTCTACGACAATCTTGTCATTGCTCAGGATAATGGTATTCGCCGTACCAAGGTCCATCGCTATTTCTTGTGTAAAAGAGAACAATCCCATAATTGAAATTCAAAATTGAAAATTGAAAATTAAAAACCGAAGCTTCATTTGCCTTCGAACCAATTATGGATAGCCGTATCGTATGAAGAAGATACGCCAAATGCCTCGCAAGCCAACCGGCGGCGTTCGTCACGGGTAGTAGCTGCACCTCTCTCCTTCAAGATATCCAACAATGTACCATATTGAGCCTTGCTCGCTACAATTACCACATCATTGAAATTCTTAGCGGCGGCACGGATCAGCGAAATGCCACCTATATCAATCTTCTCGATAATATCCTGTTCGCCTGCACCCGATGCTACCGTATCTTCAAACGGATACAAGTCTACAATCACCAAGTCAATCTCCGGAATCTCGTATTGCTTTACCTGATTTTGGTCTTCTTCCAAAGCACGGCGGCAAAGGATACCACCGAACACCTTCGGATGAAGCGTCTTCACACGGCCGCCCAAGATAGAAGGATAACCGGTCAAATCCTCTACCGCATGGCATTTATAGCCCAAATCTTCTATAAAGTGACGCGTACCGCCGGTTGACAGGAATTCTACCCCATCTTCCGCCAATAAGCGAATAATCTCATCCAAACCGTCTTTGTGGTAAACGGAAACCAATGCTGTCTTTATTTTCTTCGTTTCTGACATAGCTATATGGCTTTTAAAAGTTAATAATGTGTATTCGGGTGCAAAGTTACAAAATATCTGTTTATAAACATACCAACACGGCGTGAAATTATCTTTCTTTTAATTTGTAACAGCTTTGTAATATGTATTAAACGAAATTTCCCTACTTTTGCACTCGAAATACTAAAACAACAATATGGAAACTGTTTATTTAGGAATTGTAATATTCCTCTTCATGCTGGCAGTGTTCGACTTGCTGGTGGGCGTCAGTAACGACGCGGTGAACTTCATGAACTCGGCTGTAGGAGCGAAAGTAGCCAAATTCCGCACTATCGTCATTGTAGCGGCCGTGGGAGTCTTTGTAGGAGCCATTATGAGTAATGGCATGATGGATATCGCCCGGCACGGCATCTTCCAGCCTTCCAATTTCAGCTTCTATGAAATCATGTGTATCCTGTTGGCGGTCATGGTGACCGACGTGGTGCTGCTTGACGTATTCAACACCCTCGGGCTTCCGACCTCTACCACGGTCTCGATGGTCTTCGAGCTTTTAGGAGGCACATTCATCTTAGCAATCCTAAAAATCTTAGGCGACGAGACAGGCATGTATTCGTTAGGAGACATGATGAATACCGAAAAGGCGTTCTCGGTAATTATGGCAATCTTCCTCTCGGTGGCTATCGCATTTATAGCCGGTACAGTGGTACAATACATTTCCCGCTTGATTTTCAGTTTCAATTATAAGAAAAACCTCTCGTGGACAATCGGTATCTTCGGAGGAATCTCCATTACGGCACTTGGCTATTTCATCTTGTTACAAGGAGTGCAAAGCTCACCTTATATATCTCCCGAAACGTTGGAATGGATTAACTCTCATAACGCGATGCTGATTTTAGGATGTTTCGTCTTCTTCACCGTCTTGATGCAAATCCTGCACTGGTGCAAGGTAAACGTTTTCCGTATCATTGTTTTATTAGGTACTTTCTCGTTAGCCTTGGCTTTCGCCGGAAACGACTTAGTGAACTTCATCGGTGTGCCTTTGGCAGGTTACTCTTCTTATATGGATTATGTGGCGAACTCGAACGGCGTAGGCATCCACGACTTCACGATGGATTCATTGATGTCGTCCGCCCATACCCCGATGATATTCCTCTTCTTGTCGGGCTTGGTAATGGTATATGCTTTAGCTACTTCGAAGAAAGCGCAAAACGTAATCAAGACTTCAGTCGACCTTTCGCGTCAGGAAGAAGGAGACGAGATGTTCGGCTCGTCCGCTTTGGCGAGAACTATCGTACGCCGTGCTACGGCTACCAATGAATTTTTGATTAAAGTCATCCCTGCGGGCTTGCGCAAATGGATAGATAACCGTTTCAACAAAGACGAAGTGATTTTAGAGAACGGAGCCGCTTTCGATATGGTGCGTGCTTCGGTCAACCTCGTTCTTTCGGGTTTGCTGATTATCATCGGTACCACGATGAAATTACCCCTTTCTACAACGTATGTGACTTTCATCGTTGCAATGGGTTCATCACTTGCCGACCGCGCTTGGGGACGTGAAAGCGCCGTTTACCGCATCACGGGTATGTTCTCCGTTATCGGCGGATGGTTCATCACGGCATTTGTAGCGTTCACGGTATGTGCCCTTGTCACTATCGTTATGTATTACACCAGCTTCGTAGGCATGTTCATCTTCATCTGCGTAGCCGTATTCCTATTAGTGAGAAGCAACATCAAGTTCAGCGAAAAGCAAAAAGCCGAGAAACAAGACGACGATATATTCAAGCGCATGATGTCTACCAAAGACAAGGCGGAAATCCTCACCTTGCTCCGCCAGCACGTGCGTGAAACGTTGGCAGACTATATCGACTACACCGAAAAGAGCTATATGCAAGTGACCGACGGCTTCATCAACCAAGACTTGAAGCCCTTGAAGAAAGGCTTAAGCTCGGCGGAAGACAAACGCAAGATGCTGAAGAAACGCCGCCGCAAGGAAATCCTCGGCTTGCGCCGCATTCCTATTGCCGTTGCCATCGAGAAGAACACGTGGTTCCACTTGGGAAGTAATAGTTGTGAACAGATGCTATATTGCTTGAAACGTATCTGCGAACCGTGTAAGGAACACGTAGACAACAACTTCAACCCGATTGCCAAGGAAAGTGTGAAAGACTTCCTTCCCATCCGCGAAGAACTCTGCAAGCTGATGGAAAGCACACGCGCCGCCATCGAAAACAACAATTATGCCGATGCGGACGAAATCCTGAAAAAAGGCGATGAGTTGAAGAACAAGATTTCCGCCTTGCGCAAAGAACAGATGAACCGCTTGCAGGAAACGGACAACAATGCCCTGAAAGCCGCGTTAGTTTACCTGAACATCTTGCAGGAAACGCAAGAATTGGTAAGCATCTGGCGTCACCTGCTCCGCGCAAGCCGCTTCTTCCAAGCCGACTATGTACCGGCTGAAGCACAAATTTTGAGCTTGGCTGACTAACCAAGCCACATCAAATACTAATGCAAAGAGACTGTCTCAAAATGAGAATTGCCTATCAAAAAATAATGTCATTCTGAGCGTAGCGAAGAAACAACGTTCGACGAAGTCAATCTCGTGTACATCAGCTTGTGTATTCAAGATCCTTCACTGCGTTCAGGATGACAATATGAAAACTTATTTCAATTTTGAGACAGCCTCTTGTCTTATAAGCTGTTTTCAAAAAGGAAATAAGCTACTATGAATAAACAGGTTATAATTTCAGGCAGTTTCATTATACTGAAACTAAAGTTCAGTTATACTAAAACTCCAGTTTCAATGCACTAAAACAACCGTTTCAGTATAATTAAACTCACAAGAATCTTATCTATATAACAAGATTAACGCATCAGTTCAGCCAGTTTATCCGACAAATATTCCCCAGTCAGGCATTTGCCTATGATTTGTCCCGAAGCCGCATCAATCAGGTAATTCCAAGGAATCCCATTCAATCCGTATGCTTTCCAAACCGGAGTGTTGCGTGGATTATCTTTCACCTCTGTTATGACATTCGTCCACGGCAGAGCTTCCTCCTCCAGCACTTCCTTCCAACTTTTCGCATCTTTGTCGAAAGACAATCCATAGATTTCAAAGCCTTCCTCACGGTAAACCGCATAGAGATGTTTCAAATTAGGTATCTCCCTACGGCACGGTCTACACCAAGTAGCCCAAAACTCCAACAACACATATTTTACCCCTTTCTTATTCACCGTCCCGCTCAAAGCAATCGATTGTCCACTCCTATCTTTTCCCGACACATCCAAATAAAGCATCGAAAGATCGGCTTTCGTTTCGGCTAACATTGCCTGGGCTCTTGCATACAACGGATGCTTATGCAGGTCAGAAGGGAATATACCCATCAAGCTTTCTACCTCCTGTTTGGATGCCATTATCATCAAATCTTCCAAGAGATAACATCCCAATACATCCGGATGCTGAAGAAGTACCTCCTTCGTCAAGGTTTTAATCTGCTCCAAAGATTTCCCTGCACGCGATTTCATCAACGTCCAATAAGCATCGTTCATCGGGCTTCCCGTAGAGACACAGCCGAACATCGAATCGCTTTGAAGAACAATACAAGCGCCATCTTCCAAAAACACCTGACTTCCTATCTGAGCAAGTTCTTGAGGATTAGAAGACTTACCCATGTAAGGGAAACAAATTCCTGTTCCCTTATCCGAACCTTCTAACCGAAAAGAAGCATTTTCAATCCGTGCGGAATCCAATACATTCCATTTCACCCCATCTAAAAGGTACACATATTGTCCGTCCACAAAGGAAGAATCACTCCCCATAACGACATATCCGCTTGCTTTGCAATATCCAATACCTATCAAGCAAGCCAACAAAAGTCCTTTTCCTCTCATTATTTCATATTCTTTTTGTATAGCATATTATTTAATAATAACGTGATAACTGCAACAACCCCTTTATTTCCGCATCGGTCAACGTGTCCCGTTCGGATTTATCGTAGAGGGTAAGGAGGGTGACGCACCCCTCGTCAATGCTGATTACGGCTTCGGTATCGGTCAGTACACGAGACCGCCCCGTTTTCCCTTTCCTTTACTGGCGATGCCAATGCGTAAGTCTTCTGTCATTTAAGTGCCCACGTCACAAAGTTACGATTATTTCCCTATTGCCCAACTATTTCTTCAACAAATAATGACGAACAATTCTACACACTTTCCGACGAAAATCTTTACGAACTATTGCAAGAGAATAAAAAATGACCTATTTTTGTTCACATAAACTTATCGACAACATTTTAAAGCAATAAAAAATATGGCAGATTCAAAAACAATCCTCAGCGCAGCTGAAGAAAAAATGGATATGGCAATCATGTATCTGGAAGACGCATTGGCACATATCCGCGCCGGAAAAGCCGACGTGCGGCTGCTTGACGGCATCCGTGTAGATTCATACGGAAGTATGGTTCCTATTAACAATGTAGCGGCGGTTACTACCCCCGACGCGCGAAGCATCGCCATCAAGCCGTGGGACAAGAGTATGTTCCGCATTATCGAAAAGGCAATTATCGACTCTGACTTAGGCATTATGCCCGAAAACAACGGCGAAATTATCCGCATCGGTATCCCCCCGTTGACCGAAGAGCGCCGTAAACAACTCGCCAAGCAATGCAAAGGCGAAGGAGAAACAGCTAAGGTGAGTGTGCGCAACGCACGCCGTGACGCTATCGACGCCCTGAAAAAGGCAGTAAAAGAAGGCATGGCGGAAGACGAGCAAAAGAACTCGGAAGCCAAACTCCAAAAGACACACGACAAGTATATCAAGCAAATCGAAGACTTGCTTGCCGCTAAGGATAAAGAAATCATGACGGTATAAACTTTGAGCCTGTTTAAATTTTCAAATGTAAACAGGCTCTTAATGAAACTCACCACAGAAGTATACAGAGAAAAATAATCTTTTAATCTGTGTAATCTGTGGTGAAACCATAACAAATAAAACACATTTCATTTGGAAAAAGGATTAGTCATTAAGAACACAGGAAGCTGGTATGTGGTGAAGACCGAAGACGGAAGGCAAATCGAATGCAAGATAAAAGGCAACTTCCGCCTGAAAGGAATCCGCAGCACCAATCCAATCGCTGTAGGCGACCGTGTGCGTATCGTTCTGAACCCTGAAGGCACCGCTTTCATTACCGAAATAGAAGACCGCAAGAATTACATCATCCGCCGGGCTTCGAACCTATCGAAACAATCGCACATCATCGCCGCCAACCTCGACTTGTGCATGTTGGTAGTGACCGTCAATTATCCCGAAACTTCCACCATTTTCATTGACCGCTTTCTTGCCTCAGCCGAAGCCTATCGGGTACCGGTAGCATTGGTGTTCAATAAAACCGACCTTTACTCGGAAGACGAATTACGGTATTTAGACGGGCTGATGCACCTTTACACCCACATCGGATACCCCTGCTTCCGCATCTCCGCCCTGAACGAAGAAGGCATCCAAGAAATAAAAGAAGAACTGAAAGAGAAAATCACACTCTTTTCCGGACATTCGGGTGTAGGCAAATCCACACTGATCAATGCCATCCTGCCAGAAGCCAACTTGAAAACCGGAGAAATATCAACGGCTCATAACAAAGGAATGCACACCACAACCTTTTCTGAAATGTTTCCCGTAGAAGGCGATGGATACATCATCGACACACCGGGCATCAAAGGTTTCGGCACATTCGACATGAAAGACGAAGAGGTGGGACATTACTTCAAAGAGATTTTCGAATTCTCGGCACATTGCAAATACAGGGACTGCACCCACCGGCACGAACCGGGATGCGCCGTACGCGAAGCCGTAGAGAACCATTACATCAGCGAGTCGCGCTATACTTCTTACCTTAATATATTAGAAGACCGAGAGGAAGGGAAATACCGTGCGGCGTATTGACAACGGATATAAAAAAACAAGACAAACATTACGAAAATGAAAAAAACTATTGCTTTAAGCTGCCTGCTCTTGGCGTTTGTATGCGCTTTCGCACAACAGCACGTGACGCTTCAAGACGTGGCTAACGGAACATACCGCCCGCAAAACATTTATGGCATCAAGCCGATGCTGGACGGAGAACATTACACGCAAATCAGCGCCGACCGGAAACGGATTGTGAAATATTCGTTCAAGACGGGCAAGGAGGTGGAAGCCATCTTCGATGTGGAGACCGCACGCGATTGCCCCATCAAGTCGTTCGATGATTATATCATGTCGCCCGACGAGAAGCTGATTCTTATCCAAACCGAAACAAAACCCATCTACCGCCGCTCGTTCACGGCAGAGTACTATATATATAATGTAAAAAACAACACAATAGAACCACTCTCGAAGAACGGGCCGCAACAAGTGCCCCTTTTCTCGCCCGACGGATTCCAAATCGCTTTCGTGCGCAACAACAACATCTTCCTTGTGAAACTGCTTTTCGGCAACAGCGAATCGCAGGTGACTAAGGACGGAGAATATAATAAGGTATTGAACGGCATCCCCGACTGGGTGTACGAAGAAGAATTCGCTTTCAACCGCGCTTTCGACTTCAGTGCCGACAGCAAGATGATTGCCTACATCCGTTTCGACGAGAGCGAAGTGCCGATGTTCAGCTTCCCTTGGTATAAAGGAATGGCACCCGAACTTACAGACTACGCCACTTATCCCGGCGCTTACACTTACAAGTACCCGAAAGCAGGTGAAGTGAACTCGAAAGTGACCGTACATACCTTCGACATCAAGAGCCGCGTAACCCGCCAGATGGATCTTCCGCTTGATAAAGACGGTTACATTCCCCGCATCAAGTTTACATCGAATCCCGACCAGCTTGCCATCATGACCCTGAACCGCCACCAAAACCGGTTCAACGTATATATGGCAAACCCGCGGAGCGGCATCTGCAAGAGCATCATCCGCGATGAGTCGGAACAATACGTCAAGGAACAAACATACAGCAACATCCGCTTTTATCCTGAAAATATCGTATTGATGAGCGAACGTGACGGATACAACCATCTCTATCTGTACACCATCGGCGGAAACTTGGTGCGCCAAGTCACCAAAGGCGAATTTGAAGTGAAAGATTTCTTAGGATGGGATTCAAAAAGTGATGTATTCTACTACACAAGCAACGAGGAAAGCCCGCTCCGGAGTGCCGTCTACAAAATAGACCGCAAAGGAAAGAAAACGAAACTTTCCACACGCACAGGAACCAATACCGCCATATTCAACACCAGCTTGACTTATTATATCAACAAATATTCCAGCAAAGACACCCCTACCCTCATCACCATCAACGACAACCGGGGAAGGGAACTGACCACCTTGCTCGACAACAGCAAGCTGAAAAGCCAACTTGCCGCCTTGAATACGCCTCAAAAGGAATTCTTCACCTTCCGCACCAGCGAAGGTGTAGAACTGAACGGCTGGATGATGAAACCCGCCGACTTCGACCCGAACAAGAAATACCCGGTCATCATGCACCAATACAGCGGTCCCGGCTCGCAACAGGTGCTGGACCAATGGGGCATCGGAAGTTTCAGTGATGGAGGCATGTTCGAAGCCTATATGGCAGAAAAAGGATACATCAGCGTATGTGTGGACGGACGCGGTACAGGCGGACGCGGAGCCGCATTCGAGAAATGCACCTACCTCTTCCTTGGTGTAAAGGAATCGCACGACCAAGTGGAAACGGCACGTTATCTCGGTACGCTGCCTTACATAGACGCCAACCGTATCGGCATCTGGGGCTGGAGCTACGGAGGATATACCACACTGATGTCGATGAGCGAAGGCACGCCGGTCTTCAAGGCAGGAGTGGCAATAGCCGCCCCAAGCGACTGGCATTTCTACGACACGGTATATACCGAACGCTTCATGCGCACCCCGAAGGAAAACGGCGACGGATACCGCGCGGGGTCAGCTATCCTCCGCGCACCGAAACTACACGGAAACCTGCTTTTAGTACACGGCACGGCAGACGATAACGTACATTATCAGAATTGCGCCGAATACAGCGAAGCCTTAGTACAGGCGGGTATCCAATTCGATATGCAAATCTATACCAACCGCAATCACGGCATATCGGGAGGAAACACCCGCACGCACCTGATGAACCGCGTGGCGAATTTCTTTATCGGAAACCTGTAATATAAAAAACGCAGATTAACGTAGATTTGCGCAGATTATATTTCTAATTAATTCATCTGCGAGAATCTGCGTAAATCTGCGTTTCAAATAAAATCATATACCATGGAACACATCAGAAAACCGGAATGGCTCAAAATACAAATCGGAGCGAACGCCCGTTATGCCGATACCAAACGCATCGTAGATGCCCATAAGCTACATACCATCTGCTCCAGCGGACGCTGCCCGAATTTGGGCGAATGCTGGGGAAAAGGAACCGCTACCTTCATGATTGGCGGAACCATCTGTACCCGCTCGTGCAAATTCTGCAATACACAAAGCGGAAAACCACTCCCGCTCGATCCGGAAGAGCCTCAACACGTAGCCGAATCTATCCGCTTGATGAAATTAAGCCATGCGGTCATCACATCGGTAGATAGAGACGACCTGCCCGACTTAGGCGCTGCACATTGGGTAAAGACCATCCGGCGTATCAAGGAAATGAACCCCGGAACCACCTTGGAAACCCTTATTCCAGACTTCCAGGGACGTGCCGAACTCATCCGGCTCATCACCGATGCCCGCCCTGACATTATTTCGCACAACCTGGAAACCGTAAGACGCATCACGCCTTTGGTGCGAAGCGCAGCCACGTACGAGCAAAGCTTACAAGTGATACACATCGTGGCTGAAAGCGGAATCACAGCTAAATCAGGCATTATGGCCGGCTTAGGGGAAACACCGGAAGAGATAGAACAAACCATGGATGACTTACTTGATAACGGATGCAAAATCCTGACCATCGGGCAATACCTCCAACCCAGCCGGAAACATTATCCCGTAGCGGCTTACATCACACCTGAACAATTCCAAAAATATAAGGAAACAGGAGAAAAAAAAGGGTTCTCCACCGTAGAAAGCGGACCACTGGTGCGTTCCTCGTATCATGCCGAAAAACATATCCGATTCACATGAACTAAAAAACGCAGACGGTTGTTGTTTTTTAAAGCCTATTGAATGTCACTTAAAAACCTATTACAAACACAATTATGAAGAAATATTGCTACTTGCTTATATTACTAGGTTTATTTATCGCTGTCCTCACCGGACTTTACTTATCAGTCAGTCCTACCATCCAGCTCCGGGCTACCCTATACGGAATATTAGCCATGAAACATGCAGCCTTGCTTTTATACCTCATAAGCCTTGCTTTCGGCATACTTGCAATCTATATCATCATCCGCATAATCACTCCATCCGGCATCATCCGCATCGTTCCTATCGCGAACGGTAAAATCTATCTAATCGGGAAAAACATCCAAATGGGAAATACAGACAAGCCTCTTCTTCTTTTTGACGTACCTGTCATGATTCCATATAAAAGTTTCTTATCGCCCAGCAACAACCTTATCAGCCACTTATCAAAACCTCTTGCATCCATACAGCCTACCCAAGCCCGTCTGCTTGCTCGTTACAGTGTCTCTTCTACACTTGGTTTACACAGGAAACGGATTTATCTCTATATACTGCCTTTAGAGAAAGAAGAAGACGTGCAGCCAGGAGGAACATTTGTTTCCATAAGCCAAATACCGGAAACGAAATGCAATCCGCTTTTAAAAATAGAAAAAGACTACCTGAAAATGGCTGCCGATGTATGGAAAAAATACGGTTAAAGACTCATTTATAAATCAAAAAGATACAAGGGATTTTCGATAAATCAGGCAGATGACCTTTCCATTCTCGAATGGTTTTAGTGCGGATATACTCGCCTTCACACGTAAGATTGGCGGCAATGCAAAGTTTGGTCTGCGTACGGCATACCTTCAATATTTCCTCCGCCATCTTGTTGTTACGGTACGGAGTCTCGATAAACAATTGGGTCTGTTGTTCACTATAGACACGTTGCTCTAATTCTTTCAAGCGCTTCGCGCGTTCGGCCGGTTCGACAGGAAGATAACCATGGAAAGCGAAACTTTGCCCGTTAAACCCCGACCCCATAACCGACAAGATGATAGAAGAGGGGCCTACTAACGGGACTACTTTCAATTTCCTGCGCTGGGCGATAGCTACTACATCCGCTCCTGGATCGGCAACAGCAGGACATCCCGCTTCTGAAATCACCCCCATCGAATATCCTTCCTGCAAAGGATTCAGATATCCTGAAACGACATCAGGTGAAGTATGCTTATTCAACGGATAAAAAGTCAGCCCGTCAATGTCTATGTCACGATCTACTTTCCTCAAGAAACGCCGGGCCGACCGCACATCCTCTACAATGAAATGCCTGATTTGCAAAATGATTTCCTTATTATATGCAGGCAAAACACGCTCTATAGTCGTATCGCCTAAGGTAACCGGCAACAAATATAACGCTGTATCCATAATCCAATACTAAATAGAAATAAGAGAAACCGTCATTCAAGCGTCAGATTGCCAAAATCCTCGCACTCCAACAACGCTTCGACGCTCATATCGGGATGTTGTTTCATGAATTTTTCCGTCAGCTGCATACCTATCCATACCCCGATAATAGGAGGCATCAACTCACCTTTCAGAATAATGTTCGGGTCGGGATGTGTATAAGCACGGATAATCATCGGGTCGGTGCTCGACAGATGTTCCCGGCTCACCATCCACTTCCACAGTTTCTTTTCGTTCTTCTTACACCAGTCTATTTCCTCCTCTGTATAGTCCAACATCTCCGCATTCGACTTTATGCCTAAAATCTTCCGAGCCACCCAGTTAATCTTACCCTGATGCATAATGACATCAAACAGCGTACGCCGGCCTTTCTCCCATCCGAAAGGATACTGGCTCATTAAATAAAAAGTAAAACAATCCGGAAGAATGCGTTCAGGCTTCATCGAACGACGCTGGTAAGCGTAATAATAACGCTTATAGAGCGGATAATCCTCGCCCATGTATTTGTCAAGGCTAAATCCCAAAAGACTGTCGCTTACTACCACTGACTGGTTCAACGCCGAAATTTGCGAATAAACCGAAGGTATCGGCAAAGAAGGCACCTCTTCCTTCAATTTCCTGAAACCTTCAGTCAGCTTTTCTTCTATAGGGCGCATATCGTCGAACTTCTCTTCTGCATCCGACATCAAGCGGAACAAAACAGAATCGGCATAATAAGCACACATACGTTCGTTAATGTTCGGCTCATTCACTCTACCCAACATCAACACATCCTCTATCAAGATTCGGGTTGCCCTCGGACAATCCAAGTTCATCTTTTGAATCGCCGCTATGCTGTTCATAGCGGTCGCTTCATATTGCAAACGGTCATAACGGAATACTTTTATACCCCTATCAAACAAAGCGTCATCGCTTTGCATATCTGACCTGCAGGATGCAAAAACCATGACGCCCAATAATATGAATATAATCTGTTTCATCCGTTTTATCCGTTATCCGTAGATAATGTTTCCGTTTTCGTCTTTATATTCGTCCAAGCCTTTTTCATACGTAGCCATCGCACGCAAACTCATGCCCACGCTCGAGAACCCTCCGTCGTGATACAAATTCTGCATGGTTACCTTCCGGGTCAGGTCGGAGAACATCACAATACAATAATCCGCACATTCATCTGCCGAAGCGTTACCCAACGGCGACATCCGGTTGGCGAAATCGAACAACTTATCCATACCTTTCACCCCCGAACCCGCAGTCGTCATCGTAGGCGACTGGGAAATGGTATTGATACGCACATTATGCTCACGGCCATAAATATAACCAAAACTACGCGCAATGGATTCCAGCAATGCTTTTGCGTCCGCCATATCGTTGTAGCCATAAAATGTACGCTGGGCAGCCACATAACTCAATGCCACAATTGAACCATAATCATTAATAGCATTCAGCTTTTTCGCACTTTGAATCATTTTATGAAATGAGACAGCCGAAATATCCAATGTCTTATTCAGCATATCGTAGTCCAGGTTATCATATGTACGTTTCTTGCGGACATTAGGAGACATTCCGATAGAATGCAGCACAAAGTCAATCTTTCCGCCCAATATTTCCATCGAACGCTTAAATACATTCTCCAAGTCTTCTACACTGGTTGCGTCCGCCGGTACAATTTCACAATTCAGCTTTTCAGCCAACGCCGAAACTTCTCCCATACGTACCGCTACCGGAGTGTTCGACAATGTAATGACAGCACCTTCTTCAACAGCTTTCTCCGCTACCTTCCATGCGATGGATTGCTCATTCAACGCACCGAAAACAATACCTTTTTTTCCTTTTAATAAATTATAACTCATACGTCTTTACCTATAAATTTACTGCAAAGATACAAACATTTCCTTTAATATTGCTTTTTTTCGCAAACGAAATATCAAAACGCCGCTCTTTTGATGAAATATTCCAAGTCAGACCGATTATTACAAGAACACATTTGGATTTTGCACATTTTTTTCACCCATTCAGTCAAAATCTTCACATTATTCTTGCTAAAACATTGTACATTTGTGACAAGAGAATAACAACTTAATTATAAAAAGAACATGATTACATTCAACACGTTAAGACATTGGATTCTTTCTGTAGGAATCACAACACTCGTATGGAGCGGATCTGCACAAGCTCACGCCGCCTCTCCTTTCATCTCCGACGAGACGTACAGCAACCTGCCATTTCAAATGGCTAAAGTACAACAGCCCAGTTTTCCCGACTATTCCCGGACGATTACCGAATTTGGCGCTGTAGCCGACGGCATCACACTGAATACCGAAGCTTTCGCACAAGCCATTGAAGCCGTATCCCAAAAGGGGGGAGGGACTGTAATAGTGCCAGCCGGCTTATGGCTTACGGGACCCATCGTTTTGAAAAGCAATATCAACCTGCACCTGGAAGAAAATGCGTTGGTGCTCTTCACCGCCGACCACACACAATACCCTATCATCAACACCTCATTCGAAGGGTTAGAGACGCGCCGTTGCCAATCACCCATATCCGCTAACGGAGCCGAAAACATCGCCATTACCGGCAAAGGCATCATGGACGGCAACGGAGACACTTGGCGTCCGGTAAAGAAAAACAAAATGACTTCCACACAATGGAAGAGACTGGTCGCTTCGGGTGGTGTGCTCAATGAAAAAGGCGATATGTGGTATCCCAGCGAAGGTTCCCTCAAAGGAGCAAACGCTTGCAAGGAATTCAATGTGCCCGAAGGTATCGAAACCGAAGAAGAATGGAACAGCATCCGCGACTGGCTCCGTCCCGTACTGCTGAGCTTCATCAAATGCAAGAAAGTGATGTTAGAAGGAGTGACTTTCAAAAACTCGCCTAGTTGGTGTCTTCACCCGCTTTCATGCGAAGACCTCACCATATATAATATAAGTGTATCGAATCCTTGGTATTCGCAGAACGGGGATGCGCTCGACATCGAATCTTGCAACCGTGTGTTGGTACTCGACAGCAGCTTCGATGCAGGCGATGACGGAATCTGCATCAAATCCGGCAAAGACGAAAGCGGGCGCCGCCGCGGCGAACCTTGCCAAAACATCATTATCCGCAATAACGTAGTGCTTCACGGACACGGCGGCTTCGTGGTAGGAAGTGAAATGTCGGGCGGCGTGAAAAATATCTACGTAGACAACTGCACTTTCTTAGGGACTGATGTAGGCTTGCGCTTTAAGAGCACCCGCGGACGTGGAGGCGTTGTAGAAAACATCCACATCAACAACATCAACATGATTAACATCCCTAACGAAGCACTCATTTTCGACCTATTCTATGGAGGAAACGCACCGGGCGAAGGCGATGGCTTGAATACTCCGAAAGAAGAAATCATTCCGCCAGTCACCGAAGAGACTCCCGCATTCCGCGACATCTTCATCAAAAACGTCACTGCGAAAAACGTGGGACGTGCCGTTCTTTTCAACGGACTTCCCGAAATGCCCATCCGTAATATATCCCTGGAAAACGTAACCATCTCTGAGGCTAAAGACGGAGTGATTCTGAACCGTGCCGAAAACGCCACCCTAAAGAACGTAAAAGTCACCATTACAAACGGAGATGATAACTTGAAGATGATGGGCGTAACCAACATCACCGTAGGCAGCAAGAAATACGCCAAAATCGGGAATAAAACCGAATCTTATAAATTTTAAGAAAATAGTCAAACTCAGAGCCTGTTTAAATTTTGCTCAAGTTTATTTTGAGGATTGTTTTCAAGGATGTTTTTCTGATTTTATAAGGAGGATAGCGGGCTATCTGACGCATAAAATCGGGAAAACAGACCGGAAACAAACTCAAAAGAGACCTGATAATACAACTTTATCGGAAAATTTAAACAGGCTCTAAATCTACAAGAGTAAATTGAGTAATTTTATCGGTAAAACCGTATTATTACAAAAACTCCGCTGCAGAGGACACAGAGGCACACAGAAACTTCAACCTGTGTGACATTTTGTGTCCTCTGTAGCGCAATCATCAACTCATTATCACATGCCTATAATAAAAACATACATCCTCATTGGGCTGGCTTTGCTAACAGGAACACTTTCAGCGTCCGCCCAAAGCACAGAAAGAAGAATACAGGTAATCATCGAAAACCCCTGGCAAACGGAAAAGACCGATGAGCCGGTGGTTATCAACCTGCACAACTTGAAAACAGATTTTACGATAAAATCCGCTCTTGTTTCCGACGGCACCTCCGAAATACCTTCTCAATTGGACGACATGAACGGTGACACCCGTGCGGACGAACTGGCGTTTGTCATCAGTTTGCCTGCCGCAAGCAAGAAAACCCTGACCGTCATCCTTTCTTCGCGACAAAGCACTACCCACTATCCTGCCCGCGTTTATGCCGAAATGCTTTTCCGCACCTCTAAAAAGAAACGGTATGCCAAAGGGTATGCCATCTATGCCGACGGAAAAGCGGATACTTACAACATACAACACCATCACGGAGCAGCTTTCGAAAGTGAATTAGTGGCATACCGCATTTATTTCAACGAGAAACAAACAACCGACCTTTACGGTAAATTCCACAAGGGATTAGAAATAGAAAAAAGCCAATTCTATCCTACCAACGACCAATTGAAGCAAGGATTCGGCGATGATGTCATCAAAGTGAACAACAGTTGCGGAGCCGGAACACTCCGAGGTTGGGACGGCATACAGGCTACGTTGATTAAACCTGTAGCTATCCGCGGACAGCGCATCCTTGCCAACGGCCCCGTGCGCACCGTAGTAGACGCCGAAGTAAAAGGTTGGCAATACCAAGGCAAGGAGTTAAACATGGTAAACCGTTATACCCTTTATGCCGGACATCGTGACGCGCAAGTAGATGTCATATTCGACACTCCCCTTACCGATGAAGTGTTTGCTACCGGCGTACAAAACATTACCGGACATGCCGATAAATATTCCGACCACAATGGCTTGGTCGCAAGCTGGGGAACTGATTGGCCGGTAAACGACACTATAAAGTATAAAAAAGAGACAGTGGGGCTCGCCACTTACATTCCCCAAGATATAGTGGTAAAGGAAGCTACCGACAAAGAAAACTTTCTCTATCTTCTTAGTGCGCCCGGCCGGTGCTCCTTCCGTTATTACACTATGTTCACTTCTTGCAAAGAGACCTTTGGCTATCCAACCAAAGAAAAATGGTTTGCCTATGTGCAGGAATGGAAAAAACAGCTTGAGCAACCCGTTAAAATACAAATAATCAATTTATAAAAATCAAATTAATTTATGAAACCAATCCTCATGTCATTTCTGCTGGGAAGCTGCATATTCCCGACAGTACAAGCGCAAGACAACTATGTATCGAAAGTATGGGTAGCCGATCAAGGCGACGGCACGTACAAAAACCCAGTACTCTATGCCGATTATTCCGACCCCGATGTCATTCGCATAAACGAAGACTATTACCTGACATCTTCCAGCTTCGGATGCCTTCCCGGACTGCAGGTTCTCCACTCGAAAGACCTCGTCAACTGGAGCTTTGCCGGTGTAGCCGTACCTCATGCCCTGCCTCCTGTCACCGATACAGCCCCTCAGCACGGCAACCGCATTTGGGCTCCTTGCATCCGTTACCACAACAACGAATTCTACATCTTTTGGGGAGACCCCGACCAAGGTATCTTTATGGTAAAGGCCAAAGACGTAAAAGGCCCATGGAGCGAACCGGTATTAGTCAAAGCAATTAAAGGAGTCATCGACACTACCCCGCTTTGGGATGAAGACGGACGAGTATATTTAGCCCACGCCTATGCCGGAAGTCGTGCCGGGCTGAAAAGCGTCATCGCTGTATGCGAGCTCAGTGCCGATGCCACCCGCACCATTGGTCCCTCTCGCATAGTTTTCGACGGACACGAAGCACACGAAACTTGCGAAGGTCCCAAGTTTTACAAGCGCAACGGATATTATTATATGTTCTTCCCTGCCGGAGGAGTACCTACCGGCTGGCAAGTGGTAGCCCGCTCGAAGAACGTATACGGCCCTTACGAATGGCGCACCGTCATGGCACAAGGCAACAGCCCCATCAACGGGCCTCACCAAGGAGGATGGGTAGACACCCCTACCGGAGAAGACTGGTTCATGCACTTCCAAGATGTGGGTGCAGCCGGACGTTTGGTACACCTTCAACCCATGAGATGGATAAACGACTGGCCCGTAATCGGTGAAGACAAAGACGGAGACGGATGCGGCGACCCTGTGGTGGCTTGGAAGAAACCTGACGTAGGCAAGACTTACCCAATCTGCACCCCGCAAGAAAGCGACGAGTTCAACACCAACACACTCGGTCTGCAATGGCAATGGAATGCCAACATCAACGACAAATGGTATTTCTGCGACCAAGAACACAGCCGCCTACGCCTCTACTCCTATCCTGTAGCCGAAAACTACAAAAGCTTATGGGACGTACCCAATATGCTTCTCCAGAAGTTCCCTGCCCCGAACTTTAAGGCTACCATGAAACTGAAATTCGCTCCGATAGCCAAATACAAAGGCGAACGTACCGGACTGGTCGTAATGGGAACCAACTACGCCGGACTTATTCTGGAAAATACAGAAAACGGATTGACACTCTCACAAGTGGAATGCCAAAAAGCCGACCGCGGCGGAACAGAAACCGTCAACGCTTCCATGAATCTAAAAGAGAGCGAACTCTACTTACGCGCCGAAATCACCACTACAGGTGAGAAAATCGATAAGAGCGACGGTGGTCACGACCTTGTGGTGATGTGCCAAATGAGCTATAGCACCAATGGCAAGAAATTCCAGAAATTAGGCAAGCCTTTCCAAGTAAAAGAAGGTAAATGGATTGGAGCTAAGGTAGGTACGTTCTGCACCCGTCCTGCCATTGTAACCAATGACGGAGGATGGGCGGACATCGACTGGTTCCGGATTGAATAAAAGCCATCAAAAATTACAATCGGGTATGCTGATCCACGAATCCCTTTGCAACGGGTAAAAGAAAAGGGCCGTCTTCCCCACATAAGGGAAACAGCCCTTTCCATTTACCCGTTACCAATTAATGAATTTCGATAACCTTATTGATTTTAGCCTTTTCTTCAGGAGTGCGTTTCGGCAATTCTATGGTCAACACACCGTTGGTGACGTTGGCACTGATTCTTTCTTTTTCCACATCGTCCGGAAGAACCAAAGCCTGTTGGAATTTCGTGTAAGAGAACTCGCGGCGCAAGTACTTCTTGTTCTCTTTGTCCTCTTCCTTGCTTTCAGTCTTCTTTTCCATAGAGATAACCAATTCGTTGTCTTCACTCAAGTGGATATTGAAATCCTCTTTCGTCATACCCGGAGCCGCAACTTCAACCTTATAGTCTTTGTCGCTTTCTATCACATTGATAGCAGGTGCCGTTGCGTTAGCCTTTACCATCCAATCGTTATCGAAAAAGTCATTGAAAATACTCGGTAACCATTCTTGACTGTAATTTCTTCTGCTCGGTGTCATAATCTTAATCTCCTATTCTTTAGTTCTTTGTTTATCAAATTGTTCTTTTGAACTCCCTCTGCCTTTCGGCTTCCGAAATTCACTTAGAGAAGTGCAAACTCTGTGCCGTTGCTTGGCATGGCTTTGCCTTTTAAACTTACGAAATCTATTTTAAGCAAAATGCCCGCTATTTTAAATCTTAGAAGAATCCGAGGGGAGAAACAGATAGAACATTTGTCAGACGGGTTGCCTATTTGTCAGAAAATGAGAAAAAAAGTCAGTCTGATGTGGATAATATGCTATCTTTTCCGTATATTTAGGGGCATAAAGAGAGAATGCCATGCATACCCAATGGAAATTTGTTTTAATTGTAATGATTATGATACATAGTGTAGGAAACGCCTGCTCTTCGGGTGAAAAGAAAGTCCGTATGCCGGCGGTTGCAGGTGCTTTTTATCCGGCAGATGCGGATACGTTGAAAGAAACGGTTGTATCGTTCTTGTCCGAAGCTTCATCGGCAGAGGCGGATAAAAAAGTGCAGGCGATCATCGTGCCTCATGCCGGTTATGTGTATTCGGGCAGCGTTGCGTCTGAAGCCATAAAGGCTATTCCGTCTGATGCGGTCTATAAGCGGATATTCTTGCTTGGCCCCAGCCATCGGGCTGCATTCGACGGGGCTTCGGTGAACAATGCTTTCGATAGTTATGCCACACCGTTAGGACAGGTGAAAGTCGATAATGAAACCGTTGACGCTTTATTGCATGCCGTTCCGGTCTTTACTTACGTGCCCGAAGCCCATGCCCGCGAGCATTGCTTGGAGGTCCAATTGCCCTTCTTGCAAGTGCATTTGCAACATGTTCCTCCGATAGTACCGGTTATTATCGGTACACAAGACTTGGCGAAATTAAGAAGAATCGCCCAGGCGTTGCAACCTTATTTCACTTCGGATAACTTATTCGTTATCAGCAGCGATTTCTCGCATTACCCTTCGTATGAGGATGCCAATCGGGTGGATAAAGCCACGGGGGAAGCCATTGAGATCGGTTCGCTCCGGAAGTTTTTAGATGCGTTGGAGGAGAATGCCCGCGAAGGCGTGCCTCAATTATTGACCAGTGCCTGCGGGCAAAGCCCTATCGCCGTACTCCTTTTATTAATGGAGGGGCGGAAGGATTTGCAAGTCCGCCATTTGGCTTATTGCAATTCGGGTGATGCCGTTTATGGCGATAAAGACCGCGTAGTAGGCTATCATGCTTTTTCAATCGTAAAGAAAGACGGAGAGGATGCATTCGCCTTGACCGGGGAAGAGCGGGCGCAACTCTTGCAAATTGCCCGTAAAAGCATTGATTATGAACTTGCCCGAAAGACGGACTTGCCCTACGATTCTACGAAGATGAATCCTGCGTTGAAAGAACATTGCGGTGCGTTCGTGACCCTTCATAAAGGAGGTAAGTTGCGTGGATGCATCGGGAATCTCATCGGGTATAAGCCCCTGTATCAGACGGTTACATCGATGGCACGTGCAGCCGCATTCGAAGACCCGCGTTTCTATCCCGTAGAAGAGAATGAGATGAAAGACATCGATATCGAGATTTCGGTGCTTTCCCCGTTGCGGAAGATTCAATCCATCGATGAGTTCCAGTTGGGGCGGCATGGCATTTATATAATAAAAGGAGAGCATCGGGGTACGTTCCTTCCTCAGGTAGCCGAAGAAACGGGCTGGACGAAGGAAGAGTTCTTTGGGCATTGTGCACGTGATAAGGCTGGACTGGCATGGAATGGCTGGAAGGATGCGGAACTCTATGTGTACGAAGCGATTGTATTCGGAGAATAAAGCTATATGAAAGAAGCGGACTATTATATCTCGAATCCCGACGGGACGGTGGTGTGTATGCTTTGCCCGCACCAATGCAAGATAAATGAAGATACATGCGGGCGGTGCCGGAGCCGTATGAACCGGGGAGGGCATCTATATTCGTTGGCATACGCACATATATGCGCTATGCATGTCGACCCGGTTGAGAAGAAACCCTTGTTGCATTTCTTGCCGGGCGAGACCTGTTTTTCGTTGGCTTCGGCAGGGTGTAACTTGTCGTGCCTGAATTGCCAAAACTGGTCTGTCTCGCAAGTTTCTCCGGTGGATATTCCCTACCAAACGCTGCTTCCAGAAGATTGTGCGCGCTTGGCTAAGAAGTACGGATGCAGGGCGGTGGCTTATACCTATACCGAACCGCTTACTTACTTGGAGTATGTGCGTGATTGTGCTTCGGCTTGCCAAGAGGCAGGCTTGAAGAACATTTTAGTAACTGCTGGCTATGTCAATGAAAAGCCCTTGCGCGGCCTCTTGCCTTTTATCGATGCCGTAAATATCGACTTGAAATCGTTCTCGGATGAGACTTACCGGAAGGTGTGCCGTGCGAGGCTCCAGCCTGTATTAGACACTATGTTGCGCATGCACGAGGCGGGCGTATGGATAGAAATCACCCGTTTGCTGATTCCCGGCATCCATGACTGGGAAGAAGATATCCGGACGATGTGTCATTGGTTGGTAGAACACGGGCTTGCGGATAACCCGTTGCATATCAGCCGTTTCTTCCCGCGTTATAAAATGCAGAAGATAGAAGCCACACCGCTTTCTTCCTTGGTTTCTGCCCGCCGCATCGCACAAGAGGAAGGGATGCATTTTGTCTATATCGGCAACACATCATTGCCCGATGCCGAAAACACCTACTGCCCCCATTGCGGTAAATTATTGATAAAACGGAAAAGCTATCAAGTGAAACTGGATAATTTTCCAGGTGTATGCCCCGTATGCGGCATAAATGTTCCTGGAATATGGCATTTCTGACCAAACAGGATTTAAAGCAAACACCCCTGTCACCCCTCATAAACTTAATAATGATTAACAACGATAATATTTTCCGTCAGAAATTTCTTTTACGTTGAATTTATTGTTTTATTTGCAAAAGTTTCCAAAGGAATATAATAAAAACAAGAAATAAAGATATAACATGAAAATCATTATCGTAGGAGGAGTGGCAGGAGGTGCTACGGCAGCAGCACGTATCCGCCGGAATACAGAAAAAGCGGAAATCATTTTATTCGAAAAAGGAGCCTATATCTCGTATGCCAATTGCGGCTTACCTTATTACATAGGTGGCATCATCGAAGAACGCGAACGGCTTTTCGTGCAAACGCCCGAAGCTTTCGGAAAACGTTTCAACATCGATGTACGGACCCATTCAGAAGTGACAGCCATCGACCGGAAACGGAAAGAAGTGACCGTGCGCACAGCCGACGGAAAGACTTACCAAGAAAGTTACGACAAACTTTTGCTCTCGCCTGGAGCTTCCCCCGTACGTCCGCCATTGAAAGGAATCGACTCGGAAGGCATCTTCACCCTGCGTAACGTGAACGATACCGACCGCATCAAGCAATACCTGAACGGAAAACAAGTGAAACGCGCCATAATTGTAGGCGGAGGATTTATCGGGCTGGAAATGGCAGAAAACTTAGTCCACGCCGACGTGAAAGTATCCGTAGTGGAAATGGCAGACCAAGTAATGGGACCTATCGACTATTCGATGGCTTCACTGGTGCACGAACATCTGACACAAAAAGGCATAAAACTTTATTTAAGCCAAGCAGTAGAAGCGTTCGAACAAACAGATTCAGGCCTTAACGTTGTCTTCAAGTCGGGCGTCCGCTTACCGGTAGATATGGTAATCCTTTCCATCGGCGTACGTGCCGAAACGCGTCTTGCTTCGGAAGCCGGATTGAAACTGGGCGAAATGAAAGGCATTTACGTCAACGAGTATCTACAGACATCGGATGAAAATGTGTATGCCGTAGGCGACGCGATAGAGTTTCCCCATCCCCTTACAGGCAAACCCTGGCTGAACTTCCTGGCAGGTCCGGCAAACCGTCAGGCACGCATCGTGGCAGACAACTTAGTGTTTGGCAATCAAGCCAAATACGAAGGTTCCATCGGCACTTCGATAGCCAAGGTGTTCGACCTTACGGTGGCTTCGACCGGACTGCCTGCCAAACGCCTGAAGCAAATGGGCATCGGCTACCTTTCCGCTACCATCCACCCAGCTTCCCATGCGGGCTATTATCCGGACGCTTTACAAATGACCATCAAAATCACCTTCTCTCCCATAGACGGGAAACTATACGGAGCGCAGATTGTCGGTTACGACGGAGCGGACAAACGGATAGATGAGTTTGCCTTAGTCATCAAACAAGGCGGAACAGTGTACGACCTCACCCGGCTGGAACATGCGTATGCGCCTCCGTTCTCTTCGGCAAAAGACCCGGTCGCGATAGCGGGCTACGTAGCGGGCAATATTTTGAGCGGAAAGATGATACCTTTGTATTGGCGCGAACTTCGAGACGCCGATTTGAGCCAAGTGACGTTAGTGGATGTACGTACCTCTGACGAATTCGAATTAGGTTCCATTCAAGAAGCCGTCAATTTGCCGCTCGATGAATTACGAGAGCATTTGAATGAAATCCCGCAAGACAAACCCGTATGGGTCTATTGCGGCGTAGGCCTGCGCGGCTATCTGGCAAGCAACATCTTAAAAGAAAACGGTTTCAAGAATGTGCGCAACCTGATAGGAGGAATTAAAACATACAAAGCCGCTACTACACCTGTCTGTATTCCTACAGAAACCGAAACTTGTTCTGCCGCTTCGAACGAAGAAATGACATGCGCTTGCACTCCGGATGACAAACTGATAGCGGAAGCCATCAAAATAAACGCTTGTGGAGTGCAATGCCCCGGCCCGATATTGAAATTGAAAAAAGGGATGGAGAACTTACAACCCGGACAATGTATCGAAATAAGCGCGACCGATGCCGGATTTCCACGCGATGCGGAGTCGTGGTGCCGCACGACAGGAAACCATTTCCTCTCGAAAACAGAAGAAAACGGCATATACCGGGTGCGGATAGAGAAAGCCAAACCTGTCCGGGAAACAGAAAGAAAAGCGGCAAGTAGCGGAAAAGGCAAAACTTTTATCTTATTCAGTGATGACCTTGACAAAACTTTAGCTACTTTTGTGCTCGCTAATGGTGCGGCCGCTACAGGCGAGAAAGTGACTATCTTTTTCACGTTTTGGGGGCTGAACGCCATTAAAAAGGAACAAAAGCCCGATGTAAAGAAAGATTTCTTCGGCAAAATGTTCGGCATGATGCTTCCGTCCGATTCCCGAAAACTAAAATTATCGAAAATGAATATGGGTGGAATCGGCTCGAAAATGATGCGTCACATCATGAAACGAAAAGGGGTCGACTCACTTGAGTCGCTCCGCCGACAAGCCATCGACAACGGAGTAGAGTTTATCGCTTGCCAGATGTCGATGGATGTAATGGGAGTGAAACGGGAAGAATTGTTAGATGGTGTGAGCATCGGCGGAGTAGCGACCTATATGGACCGTGCCGACGGAGCAAATATGAATTTGTTTATCTGATTATGGAAAAAATACAATGTATATGTGTGATGCGAGACTTGTTTGCAGCCCTCTCTAATCTGGAAACCCAACTGGAGGAAATGTATGGAGTGTCGCTCAATGAAGTGATGGTATTATGCAGTGTAGGCACAGATACCGTAACTGCAGGAAACATCATCGCCTGTACCGGCTTAACCTCTTCGCACGCATCGAAAACCATCCGGTCTGTAGAAGAAAAAGGATTGCTTTCGCGCAAGTTGGGCGAACAAGACAAGCGTCAGATGTATTTCACATTGACACGAAAAGGGAAAGCCTGTCTGGAGCGTATCAAAGAACAGGGCGTGGAAGTGCCCGAATGGTTAATGCCTTTGTTCAAACCCGTGTAACCTGTAGTGAAAAAGCGAAGACAATGAAGAAGAAAGAAGACTGGACAGTGCCGGGCAATGCCCGGCAGGTGTTACTTCACACGTGTTGCGCCCCTTGTTCGTCGGCGATCATCGAATGCTTGATGCAACACGGAGTACGCCCCACCATTTATTATTGTAACCCGAATATTTACCCGCTTGAAGAATACCATATCCGGAAAGACGAATGCACCCGCTATGCACAGGCTTTAGGATTGGACATCATCGATGCCGATTACGACCACGAAGCCTGGCGCTGCACCGTGCAAGGGTTGGAAGGCGAGCCTGAACGTGGCGGCAGATGCCTACAATGTTTCAAGCTCCGTTTGCGCGACACGGCACGTTATGCCCACGAACACGGCTTTCCGCTTATCACCACCACCCTTGCTTCCTCACGCTGGAAAAGCTTGGAACAGATTAATGAAGCAGGACGCTATGCCGTAAC
Organism: uncultured Bacteroides sp.; assembly: GCA_949296855.1. Lineage (GTDB taxonomy): Bacteria > Bacteroidota > Bacteroidia > Bacteroidales > Bacteroidaceae > Phocaeicola. The sequence goes on from CASFRN010000162.1 coordinate 55,113, forward strand.
TCCGTATCCCGATGTAACATGGTGGGACAAGAACTGGCGTAAAGGAGGGTTAAGCGAACGCCGCATCCAGATTATTAAAGAATACGGTTTCTACAACCAACAATATTGCGGATGCGAGTTCAGTATGCGGAAAGATTATTAATCTTACAGCGGAAGGATTATTAATCTTACAGCATGAAGATTATTAATCTTGCAAAAAGAGCAGTTATATTCTACAAGATTGCCCACAGCTATAAAAAGCTGCTTCATGCGGTATGAGTTTGTGCATTTTATAGCACAAATACATCCCAAACGCAGTTTTATCGGAAAATTTAAACAGGCTCTAAATAAAACTCACATATTTTTTGTATGTTTGCATCCTAAAACTAACGTACGACTTACAAAAAATGGAAGGATTATTCGTCAGAAAAAGCATAGATGCCTTGCAGGCAGAGGCGGAACAAACGGGCATCCGAACCTTGAAACGGGTATTGGGGCCGGTCAGCCTTGTGGCATTGGGCGTAGGCGTGATTATCGGAGCGGGGCTGTTCTCGATTACAGGGACGGTGGCTTCGGAATATACCGGACCTGCCATTACGCTTTCGTTCATCATTGCCGCCATCGGGTGCTGCTTTGCGGGATTGTGTTACGCCGAGTTTGCTTCGATGATTCCGGTGGCTGGAAGTGCCTATACGTATTCGTATGCCACGATGGGCGAGCTGATAGCCTGGATTATCGGATGGGATTTGGTGCTGGAGTACACCGTGGCGGCTACTACGGTGAGCATCAGTTGGAGCCGGTATCTGGTGGTGTTCCTTCAAGGGGTGGGCATCGACCTGCCTCACACATGGACGGCTTGCCCGTGGGACGGGGGTATTGTCAACATTCCCGCTATGGTGATCGTGGTGTTGATGAGCCTAATTCTGATGCGGGGCACGGCGGGCAGTTCGTTCTTCAACGGACTGATTGTATTCTTGAAAATCAGCGTGATTTTAGTTTTCGTTTTCTTAGGATGGAAGTTTATCCAAGCGGAGAATTACGTGCCTTACATCCCGGAGAATACCGGAACGTTAGGCGAGTTCGGCTTTTCGGGCATCTTGCGCGGAGCGGCTATCGTGTTCTTCGCCTTCTTGGGATTCGATGCGGTGAGCACGGCGGCGCAAGAGACGAAAAACCCCAAGCGTGATATGCCTATCGGCATTTTGGTTTCCCTGCTGGTCTGCACCGTATTGTATATCTTGTTTGCCCATGTCATGACGGGCGTGGCACATTATACCGCCTTCGACGGACAAGAAGGCATCGCTCCGGTGGCGGTCGCTATCGAACATATGGGCACACCGGATGCCCAAGGGGTTATCGTCCCCGCATATCCGTGGCTGAACAAAGCGATTATCCTTGCCATCCTGTTCGGCTATTGTTCGGTGATTATGGTGACCCTGCTCGGTCAGAGCCGCGTATTCCTCAGCATGAGCCGCGACGGGCTGCTTCCTCCGTTCTTCTCGCGCATCAACCCGCGTTTCCGCACGCCGGTGCATAGCAATTTCCTGTTTATGATAGTGGTAAGCCTTTTGGCTGGTTTTGTCCCGGCTCAGGTGGCGGGCGAGATGACCAGCATCGGCACCTTGCTTGCCTTTACCTTGGTATGTGCGGCAGTGCTCATCGTACGCAAGACAATGCCCGATGTACACCGTGCGTTCAAGACTCCGTTTGTTCCGTTCGTGCCTATCATGGGTATCCTGACGTGTTTGTGCATGATGTGTTTCCTTCCGGCGGACACCTGGATACGCTTGGTGCTCTGGATGCTGGTGGGACTGGATGTGTATGCTTGCTACGGGCGGAAGCATAGCTGCTTAGAACCAGACAGGGCACACCGCAAGGGAGATACGGCACTGAACGTGCTGGGGCTGGTGCTGGCGGTGCTGAGTGTCATCACGGGATTATGGCACCAGCAGACCGTAGGCTGGGAAGCGGACAAGACTTTGCTTGTCATCTCCTTCGTCTTCGCGTTCACCCATTGCGCTTACTACATGTGGAGGCTTTGGCGAATGAACAATTGACAATTGACACAAAAAACGAGATATAGACTATTGAAAATAAAAGAAAAAGCTGTTATTTTACGCCAAATTAGACAGATATGGAAAAAGAAGAATTGATGCTGGCTATCCGTGCCGCAATAGAGGCAGGAGCAGCGATAATGAAAGTATATACCGACCCGAACGCGGACTTCGAAATTGAACGGAAAGCGGACAATTCGCCCCTTACCATAGCCGATAAGCGTTCGAACGAAGTGATTATGAACCACTTGTCGGCATTGCCTTATCCTGTGTTGAGCGAAGAAGGGAAAGCCATTCCTGCCGAAGAGCGGAGAAGCTGGAAAACCTTGTGGGTGGTCGACCCGCTGGACGGGACAAAGGAATTCATCAAACGCAACGGGGAATTTACGGTAAACATCGCTTTCGTCAACGAAGGGAAACCCGAAGCGGGCGTTATCTACATCCCGGTAAAAGAAGAACTTTATTTTGCCGATGGTGAGTCGGGCGCTTATAAAGTGGAACATATCCGTGCATTAGACGCAAACGAAACCTTCGAGTCTTTGTTGGCTCGCGCGCATCGTCTGCCTTATTCCACAGATGTTTCCGGTGACGCTTTTATTATCGTGGCATCGCGCTCGCACCTGAATGCCGAGACCGAAAGCTTTATCGCCGATATGGAACGGAAATACCCGAAAGTAGAAACGGTATCTCGGGGAAGCTCGCTCAAATTGTGCCTGATAGCCGAGGGCAAGGCGGATGTATATCCCCGGTTTGCTCCTACCATGGAGTGGGACACGGCGGCTGGTCATGCCATCGTGCGTGCTTCGGGAGGCGAGGTATATCAAGCCGAGCATCCCGATACACCTTTATTATATAATAAGGAGGACTTGTTGAATCCGTGGTTTATCGCTTATCCTAAAAAGAGACGCTTATGAATTTCGAGATACTTTTTGTATTAGTCGGGCTGATAGGGATGCTGGTCGCCCTCATCATGGACAAGATGCGTCCGGGCATCGTGTTGCTCTCGCTGGTCGTGGTGTTCATGGCGGCAGGCATCATCACCCCGAAACAGATGGTGGCAGGCTTCAGCAATCGGGGCATGATTACGGTGGGCTTGCTTTTTCTAGTAAGCGAAGGCATCCGCCAAAGCGGTGCATTGGCGACCGTGATAAAGAAGCTCCTTCCCGAACGGAAAATGACGGTAATGCAAGCCCAGCTTCGCCTGCTTCCGGTGGTAAGTGCGGTTTCAGCCTTCCTTAACAATACCCCCGTAGTGGTTATTTTCGCCCCGATTGTGAAGAATTGGGCGAAGAAAGTGGGCTTGTCGTGTACTAAATTCCTCATTCCTTTGTCGTATGCCACGATTTTAGGAGGTTTGTGTACCCTGATTGGCACGTCTACCAACTTGGTGGTGCACGGCATGATGATAGACCGTGGCTTGCCGGGGCTGAAAATGTTCGACCTTGCCTTTATCGGAATTCCCATCACGGTGGTCGGGCTACTCTTTATCTTCCTGACTTCGAAGAAATTGCTTCCAGCCGAGCGTCCCGATAATTTCGAGGAAGAAGAAGCGGACGCGGCAGAAGAAAACGGGAAACACATTGTGGAAGTGGTACTTGCCTCCCGTTTCCCGGGCTTGAAACGGAAATTGAAAAGCTTCGACTTCAAGCGCCGCTACGGTGCCGAAATCAAAGAGATACGCCAAGGCGGACAGGTGATTACCGAAAATTTAGGCGAAGTACGTTTGCAGGAAGGCGATACGCTGGTGTTGCTTGCCGATGACGCTTTCACGAAGACATGGGGGGATTCTTCGGTCTTCTTAATGATGACCAACGGGAAGGAAATCCCTTCACGTCCCATGCCGGAATGGAAGAAATGGACGGCTTTGGCACTCTTGCTTATCATGATTATCGGAGCCACCATCGGCGAACTTCCGTATTTCCAAGAAAGTTTCCCCAATGTAAAGATGGATATGTTCTTCTTTGCGGCGGTCACAGCGGTCGTAATGGCTTGGCTTAAGATATTCCCGCCCAAGAAATACACCAAATACATCAGCTGGGATATCCTGATAACTATTGCTTGTGCCTTTGCTATCAGTGCGGCAATGGAAGAATCGGGCTTGGCGGCACTGATAGCCGAATTTATCAAGAGTGTGTCCGGCTCGTTGGGTGCATGGGGAGCATTGGCGTTGCTTTATTTCGTCACGCTTGTAGTGACCGAACTTATCACCAACAATGCCGCGGCTGCACTTGCCTTCCCGTTGGCGTTGGAGACCGCGAGCCAGTTCGGGGTAGACCCGATGCCGTTCTTCATTGCCATCTGCATCGCCGCATCGGCTGGGTTTGCTACCCCAATTGGGTATCAGACAAATCTGATTGTACAAGGTGCCGGAAACTATAAGTTCACCGACTTTGTAAAAATCGGTCTCCCGATGGACCTTATCGTAATGATACTCTCGATAGGGCTTATCCCATTGATTTGGCCCTTTGTTGCGGTATAAACGAAAGTGTGTAAGATATGATAAGAAAACGCAGATTTTCGCAGATTAACGCGGAATCAATTTTAAATTATAATCTGCGAAAATCCGCGTTAATCTGCGTTTTAAAATAATATAGCAAATGAATAACATTTATCCGATATTTGACAAAATGCTGACCCGTGCCGATAAGGAAGCCTTGTTAGGACAACGCGGGTTGATGGTATGGTTTACCGGGCTGAGCGGTTCGGGCAAGAGCACCATCGCCATCGCGCTTGAACGCAAATTGCAAAAGCGCGGTTTACTTTGCCGCATCCTGGACGGAGACAACATCCGGAGCGGCATTAATAATAACTTGGGTTTCTCGCCCGAAGACCGTGTAGAGAATATCCGCCGCATAGCCGAGGTGGGCAAACTATTCGTAGATACGGGCATCATTACCATAGCCTCCTTTATCAGCCCGAATAACGAGTTGCGAGAAATGGCATCACGCATCATCGGCAAGGACGATTTCATCGAAGTGTACGTAAGCACCCCGATAGAAGAATGCGAACGCCGGGACGTGAAAGGCTTGTATGCCAAGGCACGCCGGGGCGAAATCAAGGAGTTTACGGGTATCTCAGCTCCTTTCGAAGCTCCCGAACATCCGGCACTTTCGCTCGACACATCGAAGCTCTCGCTGGAAGAGTCCGTAAACCGGCTATTGGAATTGATATTGCCGAAAACAGAAAGAAAATAGATTAAAAACACAATATCTTATGGAAGAAACATACAATTTGAGCCACTTGAAAGAGCTGGAAGCGGAATCTATCCATATCATCCGCGAGGTGGCAGCCGAATTTGAAAATCCGGTGATGCTCTATAGCATCGGAAAAGACTCGTCCGTCATGGTGCGCCTTGCCGAAAAGGCATTTGCACCGGGCAGACCGCCTTTCCCCTTGATGCACATTGATTCGAAATGGAAATTCAAGGAAATGCTTCAGTTCCGCGATGCCTATGCCAAGGAACACGGCTGGAAGCTGATTGTAGAAAGCAACATGGAAGCGTTCCGTGCCGGAGTGGGTCCCTTCACCCACGGAAGCAAAGTGCATACCGACCTGATGAAGACTCAAGCCCTGCTCCATGCGCTTGATAAATACAAATTTGATGCAGCTTTCGGAGGCGCACGCCGCGATGAAGAGAAATCGCGTGCCAAAGAGCGTATTTTCTCTTTCCGTAACGAGTTCCACCAATGGGACCCGAAGAACCAGCGTCCGGAATTGTGGGACATCTACAACACCCGCATCCGCAAGGGCGAGAGCATCCGAGTGTTTCCCTTGAGCAACTGGACCGAGCTGGACGTATGGCAATACATCCGTTTGGAAAAAATCCCTATCGTGCCGCTTTATTTTGCCAAGATGCGTCCCGTGGTCAATATCGACGGCCAGCTTATCATGCCCGATGATGACCGCTTGCCCGAAAAATACCGCGACAAGATAGAGATGAAGAAAATCCGTTTCCGTACGTTGGGATGCTGGCCCTTGACCGGTGCCATCGAGAGCGAGGCGGACACTATCGAGAAAATCGTGGAAGAAATGATGACCACCACCAAGAGCGAACGTACGACCCGTGTCATCGACTTCGACCAAGAAGCCAGCATGGAAGAAAAGAAGCGGGAAGGATACTTCTAAGTGAATAATTAATAACGATGTTATCTCGACACCGTTATTAACTATTAATTGTTAACTATTAACTGAAGAAAGATGGAAGAAATAGATAAAACCAAATCAGGAAATCCGATGGAAGGCGAAGCAAGAGGCCGCATGTCAATTGAACAGTTTTTGAAAAAGGACGAAGAGAAAGACTTATTGCGTTTTCTTACCGCAGGTTCGGTAGACGATGGCAAATCCACCCTTATCGGACGTTTGCTTTTCGATAGCAAAAAGATTTATGAAGACCAGCTGGATGCGCTTGAACGCGATAGCAAGCGTGTGGGCAATGCGGGCGAACATATCGATTATGCCCTCTTACTCGACGGATTGAAAGCCGAACGCGAACAGGGCATTACCATTGACGTGGCATACCGGTACTTCTCTACCAACCACCGCAAATTCATTATTGCCGATACTCCGGGACATGAGCAATATACCCGCAACATGATTACGGGCGGGTCTACCGCAAACTTGGCGGTTATCCTCGTGGATGCCCGTGCGGGAGTCATTACCCAAACCCGCCGCCATTCGTACTTGGTTTCTTTATTAGGCATCAAGCATGTGGTCTTAGCGGTCAATAAAATGGACTTGGTGGATTTCTCGAAAGAAGTGTTCGATAAGATTGTAGCCGATTATAAGGCATTCATCACCCCATTAGGTGTGCCCGATGTGACTTGCATCCCTCTCTCTGCATTAGATGGAGACAATGTAGTGGAAAAATCTGCGCGTACTCCGTGGTACGAAGGACCTTCCTTGCTGGAATTCCTCGAAACCGTGCATATCGGGAACGACCATAACCTGACCGATTTCCGTTATCCCGTGCAATACGTTCTCCGTCCCAACCTCGACTTCCGCGGATTCTCATCCAAAGTGGCTTCGGGTGTCATACGTAAAGGAGATGAAGTCATGGCACTTCCTTCGGGAAAGAAAACGCATGTGAAAGCCATTTATTCGCCCGACGGGGAATGCGAATATGCTTATCCGCCCATGTCCGTCACCCTGACCTTGGAAGACGAGATAGACGTATCGCGCGGAGAGATGTTAGTACATCCCGATAATGTGCCGATGGTAGGGCGTAACTTCGAGGCGATGTTAGTATGGATGGACGAAGAAAAGATGGACATGGAAAAATCGTTCTTCCTGAAGCAAACCACCAATACGAGCCGTACCCGCATCGATAGCATCCAATATAAGGTGGATGTCAACACGATGGAACACCTGAGCGTAGAAAACGGAAAACTCCGCAAGGAAGAAGTGCCTTTGGAACTGAACCAAATCGCTCACGTGGTGCTCACTTCATCGAAAGAATTGTTCTTCGACCCTTATACTCAAAACAAAGCTACAGGAGCATTTATCCTCATCGACCCGATTACAAACAACACCAGTGCCGCGGGCATGATTATCAACCGGGTGGAAGACAAGGACATGCATACCACAATGGAAATCCCCGTGCTCGACTTGCCTAAGTTAGGCATCGCTCCCGAACATTACGAGGCGATAGAAACCGTAGTAAAAGAACTGGAACGGCGCGGGTATGCGATAGAGATTAAGAAATGAGTTTTTAATGAAGAATGAAGAGTTAAGAATGAAGAATATTGACCGGTTCGCATCATTCTTAGTTCTTCATTCTTAATTCTTCATTGATAATATGGGCTTATTAGAATTCAGCAAATTGCCGGTGAACACCTTGGTGGGAGCCGACTGGAAAACATTTAATGAAATAACCAAAGGGCGTACCATCGACCCTGCCTATCGGGGCAAGTTCCGCCTGACCAAAGCCGTATGCCGCTTGCTTTCCGTACTGAAACCCTTACAGGACAAGAAGTATGAAAAACTCTTGGCATCCAAACCTTTGGAGCACGACCCGGTGTTCATCCTCGGACATTGGCGGAGCGGAACCACCTTCATGCACAATGTCTTTTCGTGTGATAAACATTTCGGATATAACACCACGTACCAGACTGTATTCCCGCACCTGATGATGTGGGGGCAACCTTTCTTCAAGAAAAACATGAGTTGGCTGATGCCCGACAAGCGTCCTACTGATAATATGGAGCTTGCCGTAGACTTGCCTCAGGAGGAAGAGTTCGCCCTCACCAACATGATGCCTTATACGTATTATAACTTCTGGTTCCTGCCTAAACACACCCAAGAGTATGCCGACAAGTATCTGCTGTTCGAGGACATTACGGATGCCGAACTGAAGGTGTTCGAAGAAACGTTTACCAAGCTCATCAAGATTTCGCTTTGGAATACGAACGGCACTCAGTTCTTGAGCAAGAACCCGCCGCATACGGGGCGTGTGAAAGAATTGGTGAAGATGTTCCCCAACGCCAAGTTCATTTACCTGATGCGTAACCCTTACACGGTATTCGAATCTACGCGGAGTTTCTTCACCAATACGATCAAGCCTCTCCAGCTACAAAACATCACCCCCGAAGAGCTTCAGGAAAACATCCTTTCGGTTTATGCCAAGCTTTATCATAAATACGAGGCGGACAAGCATTTCATCCCCGAAGGCAATCTGGTGGAAGTACGCTTTGAGGATTACGAAAAGAATGCGTTCGACCTGACTCAAGAAATCTACCAAAAGCTTTCTTTGCCCGGATTCGAAGAGGCACGTCCCGCTATCGAAGCCTACGTCAATAAGAAAAAAGGGTATAAGAAAAACAAGTACCAGTATAAACCCGAAACGGTAGAGTTAGTGGAAAAACATTGGAGCTTTGCCCTTGATGAATGGGGATATAAAATGTGACCCCATAAAAACAATATAAAGGGTGTTCAAGCCCTTTCCATAGAATTCTTACCGCTCATACCGGTTATATTGAGGGTGCGCTGAAATAAAAATCCGCTTGATTGCCAACTTCTATTTCAGCACACCCCATAAAGTCATTTCAACCAATCACTTATTCCTGTTAACGTACAATTTGTCATTTCCCTTTAGCCACTTCTTCGGTTTTCACTTTCCGAAGCAGGTCGGACGCAAAGATAAAATCGTTCAGCCGTTGGTTGGTAGCTGTAAACACTTGGTTTTTATTCCCTTCCCATTCTTTATGACCTTGATAGATATACAAAATGCTATCGCCAATGCCCAATACCGAATTCATGTCATGGGTATTGATAATGGTAGTCATGTTATATTCTGTCGTTATGTCGTGTACCAATGCATCGATGACCAAAGAGGTTTTCGGGTCAAGCCCGGAGTTCGGTTCATCGCAGAAAAGGTATTGAGGCTGGAGAGCGATGGCACGGGCGATAGCCACACGTTTTTGCATACCGCCGCTTATCTCGCCCGGATATTTATTTTGAGCGTCGAGCAAATTAACACGGTCTAAACAGAACTGGGCACGTTTCACCCGTTCACGATAAGTCTTATCAGAAAACATATCAAGAGGAAACATCACGTTTTGCAATACGGTCAGCGAATCGAACAAAGCAGCACTTTGGAAAATCATACCCATTTCCCTCCGCAAGGATTTCTTTTCCTTCTTGTCCATACCTAAGAAATTACGCCCGTCGTACAGCACCTCCCCTTTATCCGGCGTAAGCAAGCCTACAAGACACTTCATCAGAACGGTTTTTCCCGATCCGCTTTGCCCGATAATCAAGTTGGTCTGCCCATTTTCGAAAGTGAAACTGATGTCTTCCAATACATTCTTGTCTTCGAAAGACTTGTATATCGATTTGATTTCTATCATAATGATTTCGCTTTAACTGAGTAGTTGGGTTAGAATCAGGTCGGAAAACAGAATCAATACGCTGCTCGACACAACCGCATCGGTGCTTGCTTTGCCCACCGCAATAGACCCTCCTTCGACAGTATAGCCGAAGAAAGCCGAAACGCTGGAGATGATGAAAGCAAAGAACAGCGACTTGATGAAACTGCACCACACATACCATTCCACAAAACAATACTGGATACCGTACTCCAAATCGGTAGCGTTCATGATGCCGGCGAACCATGCGGTGCAAAAGGCCCCGATTACTCCGGCAAAGATACTGAACACGACTAAGAACGGAATCATGGTCATCAGCCCCAGTATCTTTGGCAGGATAAGGTAGGAAGCTGAGTTAACCCCCATAATGTCGAGCGCGTCAATCTGCTGGGTGACGCGCATGGTGCCTAATTCGGACGCTATATTCGAACCGACCTTTCCGGCAAGAATCAAACACATGATGGAAGACGAGAACTCTAACAAAAGAATTTCACGGGTGGTGTAACCTACCACGAAACGAGGCATCCACGGACTTTCGATATTCAGCTTAATCTGGATACAAATCACCGCGCCGATAAAAAAAGAAATAAGCAACACAATCCCGATGGAGTTGATGCCTAATTGCGCCATTTCGTTGACGTATTGCTTGAAATACATCCGGAAGCGTTCGGGACGCGCGAAGACTCTCCCCATCAGCATCATGTATTTCCCTAAAGTTGAAATTGGCTTTACCATAATCTTAATTCAAGTCTGATTTTTATGCAAAAGTACGGTTTTTTAGCTATATTATAATAAAAGAAAGGAGGAAAATCGGGCGAATGACCACATAACCCAAGTTTTTTACTACTTTTGCCGAAAATTTTTTATCAAGCAACGAAATTGAAAGCAATATGGCAGAACAGGAAAACCAGCAACAGACTACAGAAGCGTTTGAACTTCCAGCCGACGGGCGTATGGTGCTCCGTACGGAAAACTTAGTGAAGAAGTACGGCAAGCGTACGGTGGTGAGCCATGTTTCCATTAATGTGAAGCAGGGGGAAATCGTCGGGCTGTTGGGACCGAACGGGGCAGGAAAGACCACCTCTTTTTATATGACCACCGGCTTGATTGTCCCCAACGAAGGACATATCTACCTGAACAATCAAGACATAACCAGCTATCCGGTGTACAAACGGGCACAAAACGGCATCGGCTATCTGGCGCAAGAGGCTTCGGTATTCCGCAAAATGAGCGTGGAAGATAACATCGCCTCGGTATTAGAACTGACCAAGACCTCGAAAGAATACCAGAAAGAAAAGCTGGAAAGCCTGATTGCCGAGTTCCGCTTAGAGAAAGTGCGCAAGAACTTGGGCGACCAACTTTCGGGAGGAGAACGCCGGCGTACCGAGATAGCCCGTTGCCTGGCTATTGACCCGAAGTTCATCATGCTGGACGAGCCGTTTGCCGGAGTCGACCCGATTGCGGTAGAAGATATCCAGCACATCGTGTGGAGGCTGAAAGACAAGAATATCGGCATCCTGATAACCGACCACAACGTGCAGGAAACACTGAGCATCACCGACCGCGCCTATCTGCTGTTCGAAGGAAAAATCCTCTTCCAAGGGACACCCGAAGAACTCGCCGCCAACAAAATCGTGCGCGAGAAATACTTGAGCAACAGTTTCGTACTCCGCCGGAAGGACTTCCAGATGAAAGATATACGCGAATAGCTTCCTGTCCCTGCCCTGCCGCGGGAAAAAAGCCTACCGCCTGCACCGATGAAAGAAGCCGCTTGCACCGGGCTTCGCACATAAATGCGCAGACCGGTGAACACAAGTGCGCAGAGGCGGGCTTTTATGGAAAAATTGGTTTGACATTTGGTTATTGCAAGATAAAACATTATTTTTGCAGCCTCATTATAAAATGATTTCGAAACATAGTAGTAATTAAAACAATAAGTCGGAAATGAATATTTCATTGCAAAATGTAGACAAGGTAAGCGCGGTGCTTACCGTTCAGATTGAAAAAGCTGACTATCAGGAAAAAGTAGAAAAAGCGTTAAAGACGCTCCGCAAGCGGGTGAATATGCCGGGGTTCCGTCCGGGAATGGTGCCCATGGGTTTGGTGAAGAAACAATACGGCACATCTGTATTGGTAGAAGAAGTTGACAAGCTGATGCAGGAAAAAGTAAACGAATACATCCGTGAAAACAAAGTGGATATGTTGGGTGCCCCGCTTCCGAAAGAAAGCAACGTAGATTTCACGAAAGACGAAAACTTCGAATTCGCTTTCGATATCGCTTTAGCTCCTGAATTTACGGTAGACCTCTCGGCTAACGACACCATCGATTATTACGACATCAACGTAACCGATGAAATGGTAGACCAACAAGTGAAGATGTACACCCAGCGTACAGCTAAATATGAGAAAGTAGAAGATTATCAAGACAATGACTTGCTGAAAGGCCTGCTTGCCGAATTGGATGAAAACGGCAATACAAAAGAAGGCGGTATTCAGGTGGAAGGCGCGGTAATGATGCCTTCTTACATGAAGAACGATGACCAGAAAGCTGTCTTCAACGGCGCGAAGACAAATACGGTATTGGTATTTAACCCGTCGGCTGCATTTGACAATAACGAAGCAGAACTGGCCTCTCTCTTGAAAATCAAGAAAGAAGAAGTGGCTGCCCACACCGGAAACTTCAGCTTCCAGATTGAGGAAATCACCCGTATGATTCCGGGCGACTTGAACCAGGAACTGTTCGACCAGGTATTGGGAGAAGGAAAAGCGCATAACGAAGAAGAGTTCCGTGCTCAAATCAAGGAAACCATCGCTAAGCAATTCGAAGCAGACAGCGACTATAAGTTCTTGGTCGATGTACGCACGTATGTATGCAATAAGATTGGCAAACTCCAATTTGCCGATGAATTGATGAAGCGCATCATGTTGGAAAACAACAAGGATAAAGGCGAAGAGTTCGTATCGGAACACTACGAAAAGAGCCTCGAAGAACTGACTTGGCACCTGATTAAGGAAAAACTGGTGGCCGCGCACAACATCAAAGTGGAACAAGCCGACATCAACGAGATGGCAAAAGAGGCTACCCGCGCCCAATTCGCCCAATACGGCATGATTAACGTGCCCGACGAATTGCTGGAAAACTATTCGAAGGAAATGCTGAAGAAGCGCGAAAGCGTAGAAGCGTTGGTAAACCGTTCCATCGAAACGAAGTTGTCAGAAGCGCTCAAGTCTCAAGTTACATTGAATCATAAAGCGACATCTGCAGAAGAGTTCAATAAAATGTTCGAGTGATTTCCTTTCCTTTGGCGAAAGCTGATTGCTAAAACATGCAAAAAGAGAAGTTTTTAATTTGGCATTCCGTCAAGCGAGTAGAAGTTTTTGTACTTTTGCCCATCGGAAAAAGAAAGCCGGCTTAAAAGCTTCTCTTTTTATTCACAACTAAAAACGATAAGACGAATGGATGATTTTAGAAAATATGCTGTCAAGCATTTGGGTATGAACAGCATGGTACTTGATGACGTCATTAAGTCGCAAAGCTATCTGAACCCTTATATTTTGGAAGAACGCCAGTTGAACGTGACCCAACTCGATGTGTTTTCACGTCTGATGATGGACCGCATCATCTTCCTCGGCACACAAATCGATGATTACACCGCAAATACTTTGCAAGCGCAATTGTTGTATTTGGACTCGGTAGATTCAGGGAAAGACATATCTATTTATATCAACTCGCCGGGCGGTTCGGTTTATGCCGGTTTGGGCATTTACGACACCATGCAGTTCATCGGAAGCGATGTAGCTACCATCTGCACCGGTATGGCGGCTTCGATGGCTGCTGTATTGCTCGTGGCCGGGAAAGAAGGCAAACGTTCGGCGCTTACCCATTCGCGGGTGATGATTCACCAGCCGATGGGAGGCGCACAAGGGCAAGCGTCTGATATCGAGATTACGGCACGCGAGATTCAAAAGTTGAAAAAAGAACTTTATAGCATCGTTGCCGAACATTCTCATACCGATTTCGATAAGGTATGGGCAGACTCAGACCGTGATTATTGGATGACGGCCCAGGAAGCGAAAGAATATGGCATGATTGATGAAGTATTAATAAAACGATAAAAACATTGGAAGACAAGACAAATCAGAGAAATAAGCGGCGTTGTAGCTTTTGCGGACGTCCGGAGACGGAAGTAGGCTTCCTGATTACGGGAGTCAACGGATGTATCTGCGATAGTTGTGCCGAACAGGCGCATGAAATCGTGCAAGAAGCTACCCGTCAGAAGAAGGGAGGGCTGAACCTGAACTTGTCAGACCTGCCTAAGCCGAAAGAAATCAAAGATTTTCTCGACCAATACGTTATCGGCCAAGATAGTGCGAAGCGTTATCTCTCGGTAGCGGTGTATAACCACTACAAACGTTTGCTCCAGCCCGAAACGAAAGATGATGTAGAGATTGAGAAGTCTAATATAATTATGGTAGGAAGCACCGGGACGGGAAAAACGTTGTTGGCACGTACCATAGCCAAGCTTTTGCACGTTCCTTTTACTATTGTCGATGCTACGGTATTGACCGAAGCCGGCTATGTGGGCGAGGACATCGAAAGCATCTTGACCCGTTTGCTTCAGGTTGCAGACTATAATGTAGAAGAAGCAGAAAGAGGCATCGTATTCATCGATGAAATCGACAAGATAGCCCGCAAAGGGGATAATCCTTCTATCACCCGCGATGTGAGCGGCGAGGGAGTGCAGCAAGGTTTGCTCAAGCTTTTGGAAGGTTCTGTAGTGAACGTTCCTCCCCAGGGCGGACGTAAGCATCCCGAACAAAAGATGATTCCGGTTAACACCAAAAACATCTTGTTCATTTGCGGCGGAGCCTTCGACGGCATCGAGCGCAAGATAGCCCAACGCCTGAATACACATGTGGTGGGATACAGCGCGGCAAAGGAAACGGTGAATATCGACCGTAAGAACCTGATGCAATACATTGCTCCGCAAGACTTGAAGTCATTCGGCTTGATTCCGGAAATTATCGGGCGTCTTCCGATATTGACTTATCTGAACCCGCTAGACCGTACGGCACTGCGTAACATTCTGACCGAACCGAAAAACTCCATCATCAGACAATACATCAAATTGTTCGAAATGGACGGGGTTAAGCTGGAGTTCGAGCCGGAAGTATTCGAATATATCGTCGATAAGGCCATCGAGTATAAATTAGGCGCCCGTGGATTACGCTCTATCGTTGAAACTATCATATCGGACGCAATGTTCGAGGTTCCTTCGCACAAGGTCGATACCTTTACGGTGACGCTGGATTACGCGAAAGAACAGATGGGAAAAGCGAACATTTCACGCTTGCAAATGGCTTAAAACGTAGAAAGTGATGGAAAATGCAAACATTTGAAGAAAATATTCCTTAGAAATTTGCATAATATCAAAAGTTGTTTATAACTTTGTTAAGAGGAAAAAGGAATCATTTTCTTGAAGAAGTAAAAATAACATCACTTAAAAACGAAGAGACAATGACGGAAAACATCAATTTAGCAGCACAATTGAAAAAGTATTTCGGTTTCGATACTTTTAAGGGAAACCAGGAAGCTATCATTCGTAACCTGCTGGCAGGGAAAGATACATTCGTGTTAATGCCCACCGGCGGGGGAAAATCCTTGTGTTACCAGCTGCCTTCCTTATTGATGGAAGGCACGGCTATCGTGATATCCCCGCTCATTGCCTTGATGAAAAATCAAGTGGATGCGATGCGCAACTATAGCGAAGAAGACGGAGTGGCGCATTTCATCAATTCTTCATTGACTAAATCGGCAATCGACCAGGTGAAGTCGGACATATTGGCAGGGAAAACCAAATTGCTGTATGTGGCTCCCGAATCATTGACGAAAGAGGAAAACGTTGATTTCCTGAAGCATGTGAAAATATCTTTTTATGCCGTTGACGAAGCACACTGCATATCGGAATGGGGACATGATTTCCGGCCTGAATACCGCCGTATCCGCCCGATTATCAACGAAATCGGAAAAGCGCCCGTAATCGCGCTGACGGCTACAGCGACTCCGAAAGTGAAGATGGATATCCAGAAGAATCTGGGCATGACCAATGCGGTCGAGTTCAAGTCTTCGTTCAACCGCCCGAACTTATATTATGAAGTACGCCCTAAAACGAACAACATAGACAAGGACATCATCCGCTTCATCAAGCAGAACCCCGACAAGTCGGGCATCATTTATTGCCTGAGCCGGAAGAAAGTGGAAGAGCTTGCCGAAATCCTTCAGGCCAACGGCATCAAGGCGCGTCCTTACCACGCAGGGATGGATTCAGCCGCGCGCAACGCCAACCAGGATGCTTTCTTGAAAGAAGACATAGACGTAATTGTGGCAACCATCGCATTCGGTATGGGAATCGACAAGCCCGACGTGCGGTTCGTCATTCATTACGATATGCCGAAAAGCCTGGAAGGATACTATCAGGAAACAGGGCGTGCCGGACGCGACGGAGGGGAAGGCCAGTGCATAACGTTCTATTCGAACAAGGACTTGCAGAAACTGGAAAAGTTTATGCAAGGAAAACCCGTATCCGAGCAAGAGATAGGAAAACAATTGCTTCTGGAAACGGCTGCCTATGCGGAATCGTCATTGTGCCGTAGAAAGGTATTGTTGCATTACTTTGGTGAAGAATATACTGAAGATAATTGTGGTAATTGTGATAACTGTTTAAATCCGAAAAAACAAGTGGAGGCTCAGGATTCATTGTGCGCGGTGATTGAAACAATCATTGCGGTAAAAGAGAATTTCAAACAAGATTATATTGTCGACATCCTGCTTGGGAAAGAAACGAGCGAGGTGTTGGCGCATAAACATGAAGAACTGGAAGTGTTCGGCTCGGGCATGGGAGAAGACGAACGTTTGTGGAATGCGGTCATCCGCCAGGCACTGATAGCCGGTTATTTAAGTAAAGACGTGGAGAACTACGGCTTGCTGAAAGTAACGGCAGAGGGACGCAAGTTCCTGAAAAAGCCCAAGTCTTTCAAGATTGTGGAAGACACCGATTTCGATGAAGAGGAAATCGAAGAGGTACCCATGCGCGGAGGAGCTTCGTGTGCCGTCGACCCAGTATTGTTCTCGATGCTGAAAGACTTGCGCAAGAAGATGTCGAAAAAATTAGATGTCCCCCCTTACGTTATTTTCCAAGATCCTTCATTAGAGGCAATGGCGACCATTTATCCCATTACTTTGGAGGAATTGCAAAACATTCCGGGAGTGGGCGCAGGAAAGGCGAAACGTTACGGACAGGAATTCTGTGACTTGATTAAGAAGCATTGCGAAGAAAACGAAATCGACCGTCCGGAAGACTTGCGCGTACGTACGGTAGCCAATAAGTCGAAATTGAAAGTGTCCATCATCCAAAGCATTGACCGCAAGGTTGCTCTTGATGACATAGCGGTAGCGAAAGGAATCGAGTTCAACGAACTGCTTGACGAAATAGAAGCCATCGTTTATTCGGGCACCAAGCTGAATATCGATTATTTCCTGGAAGATGTAATGGATGAAGACCATATGCTCGACATCTATGATTATTTTAAGGAATCAACTACCGACAATATCGACGATGCCATGAGCGAATTGGGAGGAGACTATACCGAAGAAGAAATCCGGTTGGTACGCATTAAATTCATATCCGAAATGGCGAATTAACAGGCCGTCCAGATAGAGAAACAAAAAAGGAATCATAACAAAAAAACATCAACGTACTCGTTATGATTCCTTTTTTATGCAATCACCTACGCGTGGAAAGTGTAAACTCTTGCCAGTCGTATTCTGTCCCTTCATAGTCGGCGACAGCGATGTGGATAGTCACTTCCCCGTCTTTCAGCCGTTTCCCTCCTCTCAAGTGCGCGGTATATTTAATGCCGCCGTGAGGCGCAATCTGTTCTATCATGACCGAAGGCGAGACATAAATACGCTTGTTGTCGGTTTGCACAACCGGCACGGCGTTGTACACCGTTTCGCGGCTGGTATTAATGACTTCGAAAATGACTTTGCTGTGTTCTTCCGACTGGATGACATGGTCGCGGCTTTCGTCGATGAAACGGATATTACGGATTTGCAAATACCCTACACCCGAAGGGGAACTGTCCGGCTGGGGAGTATAAACCGATTGCCCTTCTACCGCATAGCCTTCCTGCGCCTTCCGCTCTTGTGCCGAGCTGACGGCTCCTCCGATAGCCGCTCCGGCTAATGTGCCTACCAGTGTCCCGATAGCCGAACCGCGGTAGCCTCCGTCCCAATGCCGGTTGCTTCCCACCAGTCCGCCAATCGCTCCTCCTACGTTTCCGCCTATCGAAGCTCCCGCCAGGGTAGACGTAGCTTGATACGTACTTCCGCATCCGCATAAGAGCAGTGCAGCCAAGCCTAACACAATCGTCTTCTGTTTCATATCTTCCAAGTTTAGATTCTTTCGAAACAAATTTAGATAAAATCCCCCAGATTTTACACCGGCAGGATAAAAAAACAAGGCCGGCGCCTTGTTTTCTGTCCCCTCCTTCGTGCTCTTAGTCACAATTTTATTAACTTGGAGGAAAATTTCTAAATCTGATACATA
>CASFRN010000163.1 GCA_949296855.1 uncultured Bacteroides sp.
GGCTTGTGGAGGATAACGAGCTATGGAACTGCAGTTTATCACGCATTATACCGACCGGTATACCTACTTCAACTCTGCCCGCATGGCACTGGAAGGCGGATGCCGGTGGATTCAGTTACGCATGAAGGACGCATCGCCCGAAGAAGTGGAACGGGAAGCCTTGCGGGTGCAAGACTTATGCCGGCAATACGGAGCCACGTTCATCATTGATGACCACGTGGAACTGGTGAAGAAGCTTCATGCCGACGGAGTGCATTTAGGCAAGAAGGATATGCCCATTGCCGAAGCACGCCGGATATTGGGACCGGATTTCATCATCGGAGGTACGGCAAATACTTTCGAGGACGTGCGGATGCATTACGAAGCGGGAGCCGATTACATCGGGTGCGGACCGTTCCGGTTTACCACAACAAAGAAAAACCTGAGTCCGGTATTGGGGCTGGAAGGCTATCGGGACATCGTTTCACGCATGAAAGAAGCGGGCATCAACCTGCCCATCGTGGCTATCGGAGGCATTACCTTCGAAGATATTCCGGCAATTATGCAAACCGGAGTTTCGGGCATCGCCTTAAGCGGAAGCATCCTTCGGGCAGACGACCCGATAGAGGAAACGAAGAGAATAGTTAATAGTTGATAGTTAATGATTAATAATTGAAAGATATGAAAAAACTGATTATCGCCGATAAAGAATTCGACTCACGCCTGTTCTTGGGTACAGGCAAATTCAACTCAAATGAAATCATGGAACAAGCCATTCTTGCTTCGGGCACGGAAATGGTGACCGTAGCCATGAAACGCATCGAACTGAATGACAAGAACGATGATATGTTGCATCACATCGTTCATCCGCATATCCAACTCCTGCCTAACACTTCGGGTGTACGCACGGCAGAAGAAGCCGTATTCGCCGCTCAAATGGCTCGTGAGGCATTCGGTACCAACTGGTTGAAGCTGGAAATCCACCCCGACCCGCGCTACCTCCTGCCCGACTCTACCGAGACATTGAAAGCAACCGAAGAACTGGTGAAATTGGGATTCGTGGTATTGCCTTATTGCCAGGCAGACCCTACCCTTTGCAAGCGTCTGGAAGAAGCCGGAGCCGCTACGGTGATGCCTCTTGCAGCCCCTATCGGTACGAATAAAGGACTTCAGACACGCGACTTCCTGCGCATCATCATCGAGCAGAGCAATGTGCCGGTGGTAGTAGATGCAGGCATCGGAGCACCGAGCCATGCCGCCGAAGCCATGGAATTGGGTGCTGATGCATGCTTGGTAAATACCGCTATTGCCGTAGCCGGAAACCCGGTAGAAATGGCTATCGCCTTCAAGGAAGCCGTTATCGCCGGACGCCGGGCATACGAAGCCGGTCTGGGCATACAAAGCGAAAACTTCGAAGCTTCCGCTTCCTCACCTTTAACCGCTTTTCTGAATGAATAAACCTATCCCTATGGAACAAGAAAACAAACCCTACGCACACCGCGAGAAAGCCTACATGCAAGGCACGCTCTTCCCCTTCATCAAAGTGGGAATGCAAAAAGTGAACCTGACCCCTACCGTCACCATTCAAGACGGAAAGAAAGTGATGACTCCGAACGCGCCTGTCTATATCTATGATACCAGCGGCCCGTTCAGCGACCCTTCGATAGAAATTGACCTGAAGAAAGGCATCAACCGTATGCGCGAATCGTGGATTACCGGACGGGGAGACGTGGAGCAATTGCCTTCCATTACTTCGGAATACGGCAAAATGCGCCGGGACGACCCTTCGCTCGACCACCTGCGTTTCGAACATATCGCCTTGCCCTATCGTGCCAAAGCGGGAAAATGCTGTACCCAGATGTACTATGCCAAGCAAGGCATCGTGACTCCCGAAATGGAATACGTGGCTATCCGCGAGAACATGAATTGCAAGGAATTGGGCATCGACACTCATATCACTCCCGAATTTGTGCGTGATGAGATAGCCGCAGGACGTGCCGTATTGCCCGCTAATATCAACCATCCGGAAAGCGAACCGATGATTATCGGGCGCAACTTCCTGGTGAAAATCAATACCAACATCGGAAACTCCGCTACGACTTCGAGCATCGAGGAAGAAGTAGACAAAGCCGTATGGAGCTGCAAATGGGGAGGCGATACGCTGATGGACCTCTCTACGGGAGATAACATCCACGAAACCCGCGAATGGATTATCCGCAACTGCCCTGTACCCGTAGGCACCGTGCCTATCTATCAGGCACTGGAGAAGGTGAATGGCAAACTGGAAGACCTGACTTGGGAAATCTATAAGGACACCTTGATAGAGCAATGCGAACAAGGCGTGGACTATTTCACTATCCATGCAGGCATCCGCCGGCACAATGTACACTTGGCGGACAAGCGTTTATGCGGTATCGTGAGCCGCGGAGGAAGCATCATGAGCAAATGGTGCCTGATACACGACCAAGAATCGTTCCTCTACGAACATTTCGATGACATCTGCGACATCCTCGCCCAATACGATGTGGCTATCTCCTTGGGAGACGGCTTGCGTCCCGGATGTATTGCCGACGCCAACGATGAAGCCCAATTTGCCGAACTCGATACCATGGGCGAACTCGTGGTACGTGCATGGGAGAAGAATGTACAAGCGTTTATCGAAGGTCCGGGTCATGTGCCCTTACACAAGATTCAAGAGAACATGCAACGCCAAATCGAGCATTGCCACAACGCCCCGTTCTATACCCTCGGTCCCTTAGTAACAGACATCGCACCGGGATATGACCACATCACATCGGCTATCGGAGCCGCTCAAATCGGATGGCTGGGCACGGCAATGTTGTGCTACGTAACCCCCAAAGAACACCTCGGCTTGCCGAACCGGGAAGACGTGCGCACGGGTGTCATCACCTATAAGATAGCCGCCCATGCTGCCGACCTTGCCAAAGGACATCCCGGAGCACAAGTCCGCGACAATGCCTTGAGCAAAGCCCGTTACGAGTTCCGTTGGCGCGACCAGTTCCACTTAAGCTTAGACCCCGACCGTGCCTTGGAATATTTCACCGAAGGCCGTCATACCGACGGAGAATATTGCACCATGTGCGGGCCGAACTTTTGTGCGATGAAGTTAAGTCGTGACCTTTCATCCATTAATAATTAGTTAAGTTGTAGGGGCGGGGTTAGCCCGCCCAAATACATCAACCAATACAAACAATAAAATTATATTGAATAAAATGTATGCCCCCAACATTCATCGACGCAAGAGTATAAGGTTGCCCGAATATAACTACAGTACAGAAGGCTTTTATTTTATCACCATTTGTACCCAAGATAAAAAATGCATATTCGGTAAAGTCGTTAATGGGGAAATGATTTTGAATGAGGCAGGACGGATTGTAAAAGGACATTACAACAAATTGGGGAATAAATATCCCAATATTAAATGCCATACATATACTATTATGCCTAATCATTTTCATTGTATTATACAAATTGTAGGGGCGGGGTTAGCCCGCCCAAATACATCAACCAATACACCAATTAATAAAAATTCCCATGCGGATGAAAGGGCGGGCAAACCCCGCCCCTACAACCCAACATTAGGGCACATTATTGGTTATTTCAAATACCAAACGACTAAAGAGATTAATCTTCCTTTTCGTCTTTGGCAACGCAACTATTACGAACATATCATTCGTAACCAACATACGTATGATGAAATTGAGGAATACATTTTAAATAATCCTTTTTTGTGGGAAAAAGACAAACTATATACAGAACAAAATGTTTAGCGAAGAATTAGAAAAAATAAGCTGGGAGGAGACGACCGAAGCCATCTACTCCAAAACCGAATCCGATGTGTTGCGGGCACTCGGAAAATCTCATTGCGATGTCAATGATTTCATGGCATTGGTTTCGCCCGCCGCTGAAAAATACTTGGAATCCATGGCACGCCTGAGCCGGAAATATACCGAAGAACGGTTCGGGAAAACCGTATCGATGTTCATCCCGCTCTACCTGACCAACTCATGCACCAACTCGTGCGTATATTGCGGATTCCACATCAGCAACCCTATGGCAAGGACTATCCTAACACCCGAGGAAATCGAAAACGAATACAAAGCTATCAAGAAGCTGGCTCCGTTCGAGAACCTGCTCATTGTAACGGGAGAGAACCCTGCTAAAGCCGGTGTCCCTTATCTGGCAAAAGCGCTTGACTTGGCAAAACCGTACTTCTCGAACCTGAAGATAGAAGTGATGCCGCTCAAGACCGAAGAATATGCCGAACTGACCAAGCACGGCATGAATGGAGTTATCTGTTTCCAAGAGACCTATAACAAAGCACGCTATAATGTCTATCATCCGCGCGGCATGAAATCGAAATTCGAATGGCGCGTAAACGGATTCGACCGTATGGGACAGGCAGGTGTGCACTCCATCGGCATGGGAGTATTAATCGGCTTGGAAGACTGGCGCACCGATGTGACCATGATGGCATATCACTTGCGCTATCTGCAAAAACATTATTGGAAGACCAAATATAGCGTTAATTTCCCCCGTATGCGCCCTGCGGAAAACGAAGGATTCCAGCCCAACGTCATCATGAGCGACAAGGAATTGGCACAAGTCACCTTCGCCATGCGTATCTTCGACCATGATGTAGATATCTCGTATTCGACCCGCGAACCAGCATATATCCGCGACCACATGGCTTCATTGGGCGTGACCACCATGAGTGCCGAAAGCAAGACCGAACCGGGCGGATACTACACCTATCCGCAAGCCTTGGAACAATTCCATATCAGCGATGACCGTACCGCCGAAGAAGTGGAATACGCACTGAAAGCGGCAGGACGCGAACCGGTATGGAAAGACTGGGACGCTTCGTTTGACTTTGTAAAATAAAGAATGAAGAATTATAGCCAATCAGAAATGGATTGCAAAAACCCTTTTTGTCATCCTGAGCGCCAGCGAAGGATCTCGTGTACATCAACGTGGGCGCATTCGAGATCCTTCGCTACGCTCAGGATGACAATACATCTGCTATTTTTCGCAAACCAATTTTGTTTGACTATAAGAATGAAGAATCTATAAAATTAAGAATGAAAAATTAAGAATGAAGAATCGGCTTACAACTGCTTATCCTTCATTCTTCATTCTTCATTCTTCATTCAAAAAAATGGAAAGATACAACCGCCAACTCCAGCTTCCCGAAATCGGCGAAGAAGGACAAGCCCGCCTAAAAGCGGCACGGGTGCTTATCGTAGGCGTAGGAGGACTGGGGGCTCCCATTGCCCTCTATTTAGCTGGTGCCGGAATAGGGACTATCGGAGTGGTAGACGATGATACCGTAAGCGAAAGCAACCTGCAACGCCAAGTGCTTTATGCCGAAGCTGAAGTAGGCTTATCCAAAGCCCTGCAAGCCCAAAAACGGCTGGAAGCGTTGAACAGCACCCTCCAAATAAAGGCATACCCTACCCGCTTGACTCGGGATAATGCCAAGGAAATCTTTGCGGACTATGACATCATCGTAGACGGATGCGATAATTTCGCCACCCGATACGTGATAGACGACACCTGCGCTCTATTAAATAAGGTATACGTATATGGAGCCATCCGTGCGTTCGAAGGGCAGGTATCCGTATTCTTATATAACAAAGACGGGAAAAGATACCGCGACCTTTATCCCGACGAAGAGGAAATGCTGTCCATGCCTCATCCCCCGAAAGGGGTAATGGGAGTTACGCCTGGACTCGTAGGATGCGCCGAAGCCAACGAAGTAATCAAGATCATCTGCGGATATGGCGACATTCTGGCAGGGAAATTATGGCAAATCGACCTGAAAACAATGGAAACGTACACGATTTTGCTTTAATATAGGCAAATATTACAAACTTATTACTACCTTTGCCGCACCATATTGCATTTCATAATGAAATTAATAGTTATAACTAAACCCACTTACTTTGTGGAAGAAGACAAGATACTGACAGCCCTCTTCGAAGAAGGGCTGGAGATTCTTCATTTACGCAAGACCGACCAAACGCCGGTCTATGCGGAAAGGCTATTGACGCTTATACCTGAAAAATACAGAAAACGCATTGTCGTACACGGCAACTTTTACCTGAAAGAGGAATATAAGTTGAGAGGCATCCACATCAACAGCCACAACCCGACCGTTCCAGACAACTATTCAGGGCCTATCACCACTTCATGCCACTCGTTAGAAGAAGTAAGGGAAAAGAAGCCACACTTTGATTATATGTTTCTCAGCCCGATATTCGACAGCATTTCGAAAGAAGGATACACTTCCGCCTTTACGCCCGAAGATATACGCTCCGCCGCCAAGGAAGGAGTCATTGATAAACGTGTCATTGCGTTAGGAGGAATTGATGAAAGCAATATCTTGCAAGTGAAAGACTTCGGATTCGGAGGATGCGCCGTATTAGGAGGGCTATGGAACAAGTTTTGTCCCGAACACGATTATAACTATAGCGAACTGATAGAACAATTCAGAAAGCTGAAACACTTGGCAGACTAATGTTTTTCCGCACATTCATTTGTACGGATTAAAGAAATAGCGTAACTTTGTACTACTTTAAAGGCAACATATTTTATACAATGAGCGAAACATCAAGATTTAAAGTATTTTCGGGTACAAACTCGAGATACCTCGCAGAGAAAATCTGCAAAAGTTTGGGATGCCCGCTGGGTAACATGAACATTACTCATTTCGCAGACGGCGAATTTGCAGTATCTTACGAAGAATCGATTCGTGGGCAGCACGTATTTCTCGTACAGTCAACTTTTCCGAACTCCGACAATTTGATGGAGCTTTTATTAATGATTGACGCGGCAAAACGTGCTTCGGCAAAACGCATCATCGCCGTAATCCCTTATTTCGGATGGGCACGTCAAGACCGCAAGGACAAACCCCGCGTTTCTATCGGAGCCAAGTTGGTAGCCGATTTGCTGAGTGTAGCGGGTATCGACCGTCTGATTACGATGGACTTGCACGCCGACCAGATTCAGGGGTTCTTCGACATACCGGTCGACCACCTGTACGGTTCCACCATCTTCGCCCCTTATATCCAGTCTTTACACTTACCTAATCTGGTCATTGCCACTCCCGATGTAGGAGGGTCTAAACGAGCCAGCACGTATGCCAAATACCTGGATGTACCTTTGGTATTGTGTCATAAGACACGTGAAAAAGCGAACGTCGTGGCATCCATGCAAATCATCGGTGACGTACAAGGAAAAGATGTAGTGCTGATTGATGACATGGTAGACACGGCAGGCACCATCACCAAGGCTGCTGACATCATGAAAGCGGCAGGAGCCAACTCAGTACGGGCCATCGCTTCGCATTGCGTCATGTCAGGTCCCGCATCCGAACGGGTACAAAACTCGGAACTGGAAGAACTGGTCTTTACCGACAGCATCCCGTACTCGAACCGATGCGCGAAAGTGAAACAACTCTCGATAGCCGATATGTTTGCTGAAACGATTCGCCGCGTATTGAGCCATGAATCCATCAGCACGCAATACTTGCTTTAATTTTTATTTTTCACCACAGACTTCAATAATTAAGAAACTGTTTTGAATTTATCGTGCGATGATTTGGGATGAGTTTTTGAGGCATTTCCACTTCTGTGATGAGGAAGATAGCGGGCTATCTGACGAAGAACAGAAGCGGAAAGGACCAAAAAATCGCCCAAAGCACACA